>JBKJUI010000451.1:0-7545 GCA_046590775.1 Acidimicrobiales bacterium | reverse complement strand
GGTGGCCCCCACCACCTCGCACCCCTGCTCGAGGAGCAGGGCGGCCGCCACCGACGAGTCGACCCCTCCGCTCATGCCCACGAGGACCCGCACGTCAGCCGGCCCTGAGGCGGCGGGCGGCGGCGGCGACCGCGTCCACGGCGGCGTCGACATCGTCCCCGGTGGTGGTGCGGCCCAGGCTGAGGCGGAGGCTCGTGAGCGCCTGGCCCTTCGGGACGCCCATGGCCAGGAGCACGTGCGAGGGCTCCAGCGCGCCGCTGGCGCAGGCCGAGCCGGCCGAGGCGCACACGCCGGCATCGTCGAGCAGCACGAGCATCGCCTCGCCCTCGCAGCCCTCGACGCGCACGTGCAGGTGGCCGGGCAGCGTGCGATCCGCCGGCACCGAGGCCACGACCCCGCCGACCCGGTCGACCAGCCCGGCCAGGAGCCGGTCACGCAGCGCCCGGACCCGGGCTCCGACCTCGTCCCGCTCCTCGGCGGCCAGCCGCAGCGCCGTGGCGAAGCCGACGACGCCGGCGACGTCGGTGGTCCCGCTGCGGCGGTCCCGCTCCTGGCCGCCGCCGTGCAGCACGGGCCGCAACGGGGTGCCGTCGCGCACCACGAGGCACCCGACGCCCTTCGGGCCCCCGAGCTTGTGGGCGGCCACGCTGACCATCTGGGCCGGCGCCGCCAGCCGGCGGAGGTCGCACCAGCCGGCGGCCTGGACGGCATCGGTGTGCAGGGCGGCCGCCGGCGCCCGGGCGGCGATGACTGCGGCAACCTCGGGGAGCGACGTGAGCGTGCCCAGCTCGTTGTTCGCCGCCATGACGCTCACGACGGCCACGTGGTCGCCCAGCTCGTCGAGGGCGGCGGCCAGCTGTTCCAGGTCCACCGACCCGTCGGGGCCGGCGCCGACCACGCGGCCGCCGACCGCCTGGACCGAGTGCAGCACCGCGTGGTGCTCGGTCGCCGGGCACACCGCGATGCCACCGCGGGCGGCGACCACACCGAGGATGGCCAGGTTGTCGGCCTCGGTCCCGCCGGCTAAGAAGACGACCTCGCCTGGCCCGCAGCCGAGGACGGCGGCCACCTCGTCACGGGCCTCGTCGAGCGCCAGCCTGGCGGCGCGCGCCACCCGGTGGCCGCCCGAAGGGTTTCCGAAGCGGTCGGTGAGGAACGGCAGCATCGCCTCGAGCGCCTCGGGGCGCAGCGGCGTGGTGGCGGCGTTGTCGAGGTAGACGACGCCGTCCGGGGCAGAGCCGGGGCCGGGCACGAGCTGGGCCACGGCCCGGACGCTACCGGGGCGACGGTCCGAGCAGCCTGCTAGCTCGGGGTGGCGAAGCCGCCTCCCCCCGGCGGTGCGACCGGAGGCGGGGCCGCCGCCGGTCCGGGGCCCGGCCATGGCGGGACAGGCCTCCAGTCGCCTGGCCCAGGTGCCGGAGCCGAACCGGGCCATGCGGGGACCGCACCCCAGCCCCCGGGGACGGGCGGCGTCTGCCCCGGCGCCGGGAGATCCGCGTCCAGACGTCGTCCGCCCCGGGCCTGCACGTTCGCGGCCACGACCACGAGGAACAGGTCGGCGGGGACCCCCGGCGGAGGGACGTGGCGGATGCGCCCGGCGATCGAGCGGGCCAGGTCGGCGGCGACCGGGCCCCGGGCCTCGGGCCGGAGCGAGCCCGCCCGCAGCAGGTAAGAGCGCACCGCCTGGTAGTCGCGGGCCTGGAGCCCGCTCACGTCGACCGTCGCCGCATAGGCCTCCCAGCCGGGCGGGACCGAGAACATGGTCGGCGCCGGGCGGGTGGCCGCCGACCGCTCGCGGACCACGATCGTCCCGGCCACCATGTCGCCCAGGCGCTGGTTGCGCTTCGAGGCGGCGATCGTGATCAGGCCGACGATGCCGGGGGCGACGAGGAGCAGCCCGAGCCCGAACAGGTCGACCAGGTCGCCGCCGCCACGGATCAGCGCGTGGCGGAAGCGGATCGGCGCCCCCTCGACGGTGACGACCCGGAGGCCGAGCGCCGCCTTGCCCAGCGTGCGGCCCCGCCACAGCGTCTCGGAGATGATCGGGTAGCCGAGCATCACCATCGGCACGAGGAACAGCACAGCGATCGTGAGGGCGACATCGGGGACGCCCGCCGCACTCAGGAAGCCCAGGCCGAACAGGACCCCGAAGAGGGTGGCCACCTGGACGGCCACGTCGAGAAGGCGGGACAGCATCCGGGTGGGCAGCCCGGCGGTGTCGAAGCCGAGCACCACCGCCTCGGGCGTCACGAGCTGGGTGGCCACCGCGGAACGGTACCGTTGCCCTGCGGTGGACATCGACCGGTTCCTCCTGGCGAACGAGCCGACGTGGCGGCGCCTGGCCGCCCTGACCTCCAAAGCCGGCCGCTCCGCCGGTCGCCTCCCGGCCGACGAGCTCGACGAGCTCGTGTCGCTGTACCAGCGGGCCGGCACCCACCTCTCCTACGCCCGCACCGCGTTCGGCGACCCGGGGCTCGAGAGCCGGCTCAGCCGGCTGGTAGCCGCCGCCGGCGGGGTCGTGTACGGCTCCCGTCCCCGCACCCTCCGAGGCTTTGGCCGGTTCTTCACGCGGACGTTCCCGGCGGCGCTGTGGCACGTGCGACGCTTCCTCCTGGCTGCGACGCTCCTCACCTTCGTCCCCGCCGCCGTGGTCGCCGTGCACCTGAGCCGCGACCGGGCCGCCCTCGACGCCTTGGCGTCACCGGCCGAGCAGGCCGCCTTCGTGCAGGCCGGCACCGACTACTACTCGGCCCAGCCGTCGGCCCAGTTCGCCAGCCAGGTCTTCACCAACAACGTGCAGGTGGCGGTCCTCGCCTTCATCGCCGGCATCCTGGTGTGCCTGTTCTCTGCGTACGTCCTCGTGTCCAACGGGGCGGCTATCGGCCAGTTCGTCGCCGTCTTCGTCGCCGCCGGCAAGGGCGGCGAGCTGTTCGGCCTGCTCGTCCCCCACGGCTTCATCGAGCTGTCGGCCGTCGTGGTGGCCGGCGGCGCCGGCCTGCGGCTCGGTTGGACCGTCATCGACCCCGGTGATCGCCCCCGGAGCCCGGCGCTGGCCGAGGAGGGCAGGCGAGCCGTCGCCCTCGTGATGGGCACCGCGGCCATGCTGCTCGTGGCCGGGATCATCGAGGGGTTCGTGACCGGCAGCGCCCTGCCCACGCCGATCCGCATCGGCCTCGGCCTCGCCGTCGGCGTCGCCTTCTGGTTCTACGCCTGGGCCTTCGGCCGCGCCGCCGCCGCCGAGGGTCGCACCGGTGCCATCGGCGAAGCCGACGCCGCCTGGACCCGCGCCCGCCCCGCCTGAGCTGCACACCTTCTGGCCGGGCAGAAGTGGGCTCGTCAGAGGCTGCCGCGCGCCTTGGCGTCGAGGTAGGCGTCGCCGAGGGCGGGGGCCAGCTGGCCGGGGGCGGCGTCGACGACGACCACACCGAGGCCGCGGAGGGTCGAGGCGAGTCGGTGGCGCTCTTCGAGGGCGGCGACCGCCGCCGCCTTTCGGTAGGCCAGGCCCGCCTCGGTGGCGTTCGCCGCCGCCCAGCGCTCGACCTCGGGGTCGCGCACCGAGCCGACGACGACGAGGTGGCGGCGCAGGAGCAGGGGCAGCGCCGGGAGCAGGGTCTCGCCCACGGACTGCTCGTTCAGCTCGGTGAGCACGACGAACATGGCTCGCCGGCGGAAGCGGACGAGGGCCTCGGTGAAGGCACCGCGGTGGTCGCTCTCCACCAGGGCAGGCTGCAGGTCGTAGAGCGCTTCGCTGACCCGCGCCAGCTGCGCGCTGCGCTGGCTCGGCGGCACGACCGCCCGGACGGCGGCGTCATAGGCCACGAGCCCGCAGCGGTCGCCCAGCTTGGTGGCCAGGTAGGTGAGCAGGAGCACGGCGTCCATGGCGTGCTCGACCCGCGGCACGCCCGCCACCTGCCCGGCCTGCACCCGGCCGTTGTCGAGCAGCACCAGGACGGTCTGGTTGCGCTCCGCCCGGTAGGTACGGACGATCGGCTTGCCGGACCTGGCCGTCGCCGCCCAGTCGAGGCGGCGGGTCTCGTCGTCGGGCGTCCACTCCCGGAGCTGCTCGAACTCGGTGCCACCGCCGCGACCCCGGGCCGAGCGCAGCCCCACCTCCAGGATGCGGGCCCGCTCCACCCGCAGCTCGGCCTCGTCGCGGCTGCGGAACGGCGGGTAGACCCGCAGCACGCCCGGCAGCTCCCGCCGGCCCTGGCGGGCCCCCAGGCCGAGCGGCCCGGCGATGCGGACCACCACCTCGGTCGGGGCGAACCGGCCCCGGCGCAAGGGCCGGAGGACGGTGGACGCCACCGCCTCGCCCCGTCGGGGCACGCGCAGGGAGAGGCGGCGGCGGCCGGGGCGCAGCGACGGGGCCAGCTCGTCGGCCACCTGCACGGACAGCGCCCGTCCGGTTGGGTTCCCCACCCGCCAGGTGACGGTCCCCTCGGTCCCGAGGCCGAGGATCGCCGGCAGGTCCCGCCCCACCGAGACCGTCGAGGGCGTCGGCGCCAGCACCACGTCGACGAGGGCGAGGGCCAGCAGCAGCAGGTCGCCGGCGATGAGCACGAGCAGCGGCGAGGGAGCCACGAAGCACAGCGCGGCCACCGCCACCAGGGCCCCGACGAGCCTCGGCGTCGGCACCGGCGCCGAGAGGCGCGGCATCAGCGCGGCACGGGCACCGCGGCCAGGATGCCGTCGAGGATGCCGTCGGGGGTGACGCCCTCGAGCTCGACCTCGGGGCGCAGGCCGATCCGGTGGCGCAGGGCGGGCTTGGCGATGGCCTTCACCTCGTCGGGCGTGACGTAGGGGCGGCCCGAGAGCCAGGCCCACGCCTTGGCCGACCACAGCAGGGCGACGGCACCGCGGGGGGACACGCCGAGGGAGAGCGACGGCGACTCGCGCGTGGCCCGGCAGAGGGACACGATGTACGCCTGGACCCGGGGGTCGCAGGTGACGCGCACGACCTCCTGGCGGGCCGCCTCGAGCTCGGCGGCCCCGGCCACGGTCCGGATGCCCGACCCGCGCACGTCGTGGGGATCGAGGCCGGCCTCGTGGCTGGCCAGCATCCGCACCTCGCTGTCGCCGGACGGGTAGCCGACCGTGAGCTTGAACAGGAACCGGTCCAGCTGCGCCTCGGGCAGCGGATAGGTGCCCTCGTACTCGACCGGGTTCTGGGTGGCCACCACCAGGAATGGCGATGGCAGCGGGCGGGTGATCCCGTCGGTCGAGACCTGGCGCTCCTCCATGGCCTCGAGCAGCGCCGCCTGGGTCTTCGGGGGCGTGCGGTTCACCTCGTCGGCCAGGAGCAGGTTGGTGAAGACGGGCCCCTTCCGGAACCGAAACGATCCCTTGCCGGGCTCGTAGATGCTCTGGCCGATCACGTCCGACGGCATGAGGTCCGGCGTGAACTGCACCCGGGTGAAGTCGAGTGAGAGGGCGGCGGCGACCGACTTCACCATCAGGGTCTTGGCCGTGCCCGGCACCCCCTCGAGCAGCACGTGGCCGCGGACCAGCAGGGCGGCCAGGAGCCCGGACAGCACCGCCTCCTGGCCGACGACGACCTTCTGGACCTCGTCCCGGACGGCGGCGATGGCCGCAAGGGAGGAGACGGGGGCAGGGGGGCTCATGGGTTCTCCTGGCTAGGCATTGGGGGGGCCCCGAGGCGTGCCACCAGCTCGTCGGTGGTTCGGGCCAGGGCAACGAGGGCCTCGTCGTCCGGGGGGTCGGGTGGGTCGATGGCGGTGTGGACCTGGTCGACGGGGATGCCCGTGCGACTGGCGGCGACCTCGGCGATGGTGCGGGTGTCGGCCCGGCGCGGCAGGCCGAGGCGGTCGGCCACCGCCCGTCGGGCCTGGCCGGACAGGGCTTGGGCGGCCCGCCGCCGGTGGCGGCCCTTCTGGTACAGCTCGCCCACCGCGACCACCAGCTCGCTTCCGGGGATCTCGACCGGCGGGTCCTCGACCACCGGACGGCCGAGGCGACGACCTCGCCAGAGGGCCAGCGCGAGGAACACGACGAGGAGCTGGAGGCCGGCGACCCGGGCGGCGCCGGGCAGGCCGGCGAAGGTGCCGCCGCCCTCCTCCGCGCCCTCACCGGCCCCGATCTCGCCGGCGTCGGGAGCCAGGTCCGACACCACCTGTGTCGCCATCCTGGGCTGGGGTGCCAGGAGCGCCACGGCCAGGCCGGCGGCGTCGCCCTGGTCGAGGTTCTCGTTGACGAAGGGGCCGGCCCCGCCGAGGGCCACCACCGTCCCCCGCCCGAGAGGGGTGGCCACGAGCCAGTCGCCGTCCTCGCGCCTGAAGCAGCTGACGGCCCCGGGGTCGCGGCCCTTGCGCTCGTAGACGAGGCTGCCGCCCGTGCGGATCCGGTCGACGGCGCGCAGCGCCGGGACGGCGGTGCACGGGCCGCGGAGCTCGTCGACGGGGTTGGCGCCGTTGATCGGCGAGAGGTACGGCTGCGCCCGGGTGAGCGAGGAGCCGGGGTCGGCCACCACCAGCGTGCCGCCGTCCTCGACCCAGTCGAGGATGGCGTCGGTCCTGGCCTGGTCGAAGGTGTCCCGGAGCACGATGGCCGTGCGCCGGTCGGGAGCCGGCGGTCGGGCTGACACGCGCACGTCAGCCCCTCCCTCCCGGAGGAGCAGCACGAGGGCCTTGGCTCCGAGCGAGCCGGTGCCGGCGGGGTCGAGCGGCGTCCCCTCGCCGCTGGGTCGCCGCACGGCCACGACCAGGACGAGGATGCCGAGCGCCACGGCAGCCCAGGCCAGCACCCGCCGCCTCGCCGACATGCGGTGCTCGGCGACCACGCGGTTGGAGAGGCTGGCGGTCACCGGGACGGCCCTCGGAGGGCGGGGGCCCTCACCGCCGGGCCTCGGCCAGCACGCGGTCGGCCAGCTCGCGCACCTGTGCGGTCTCGGCTGGGCCGACCTCGACGGCGGCGTACCAGGCATCCTCGAACAGGCGGGTGGCCCGGGAGAAGGGGTCGGCCACCCCCGGCAGCGAGCGGGCGACGCCGGCCCGGTACTCGCCGGTCGTGCGCCCCGGCACCTCCTCGACCAGCCCCCGGGCGGCGAGCTCGGCCACGGTGGCCCTCCACGTGCACCGCAGGGCGGCCGCCTCGGCCTGCCAGTCGGCCGCTGGCCGCCGCCGGCCGTCGACGGCCACCCCTCCGCGGGCGCCCGGATCGGTCTGCAGGGCCCGCACGCCCCTCCAGAGGACCAGGCCGAGCAGCGCGGCCACCACGGCCACGGCCGACCAGGCCAGGATCTCGCTGCCTCCCCCGACGCCGCGCAGGACCTTGTCGAGGAGCTCGCCGACCTCGTCGAGCAGGCGCTGGACCAGCGACCTCGGCGCCGGCCGGAACTCCGGCCGCCCCAGGGTCTCCTCCGCCCGACGCCGGGCCTCGGCCGGCCCCTCCCCCGGTGCGGGCAGGTCACCTGGGCCCGAGCGGCCCCACAGAGCGGGAAGCACAGGGCCCGAGCGGCCCCACAGAGCGGGAAGCACAGGGCCCGAGCGGCCCCACAGAGCGGGAAGCACAGGGCCCGAGCGGCCCCAC
>JBKJUI010000280.1:0-4197 GCA_046590775.1 Acidimicrobiales bacterium | reverse complement strand
CTTCCTCGGTCCACTTCGATGGAGCGACCTGGCCGTGGTCACGGTGTTCCTCGCCTTCGAGCCGCTGATCGAGTGGGTGGTCCACTCCTGGGTCCTCCACGCCCGGCCGTGGCGGGTGTTGGGCCGCACCTTCGAGCTGTCGGCCACCCGGGGCCACCGCCGCCACCACGAGGACCCGCTCGACCTCGACCTGGTGTTCGTGCCCGGCTGGGTCCTGGTCTGGTTCGCTCCGGCGATCAGCGTCACGCTGTTCCTGCTGGTGCGGCCAGCGCACCTGGCGGCGACCCTGCTGGCCATGGGCTCGGCGGCGCTGCTCGTCTATGAGTGGACCCACTACCTCATCCACACCAGCTACCGGCCCCGCCGCCGCTACTACCGCCACCTGTGGCGCCACCACCGCCTGCACCACTACCGCAACGAGGGCTACTGGTTGGGCGTCACCACGGCCGTGAGCGACATGGTGCTGGGCACCTGTCCCCGGGGGGCGGACGTGGCGGTCTCGCCCACCGTCAGGAAGCTGCCTGGCCCGGCGTTGCGCTAAGGCGTGGCCCCGGGGTGCGGTGGTCCCCCTGGTCCGTCGGCATCCGGGAGACTCTTCCCCGTGACCGCCGGGTTCGTGCCGCCGCCCTACCCCCACGACCGCCTCGAGGGGTTGAAGGCCACCGCGGCGGCCCACCCCGATGGCCGGGGCCTGGTCGACCTGTCGATCGGCACGCCCTGTGATCCGCCGCCCGAGGCGGTGGTGGCGGCCCTGGCCAGCAGCGGGGCCGAGCGGGGCTACCCCCCGAGCATCGGCAGCGCCCGCCTGCGGGAGTCGGCCGCCGCTTGGCTCGACCGGCGCTTCGGGGTGACCGTGCCCCCGTCTCAGCTGGCGGCCTGCGTCGGCACCAAGGAGTGGGTGGCCACCACGCCGCAGTGGCTGCGGCTGCGCCAACCCGACCGCGACGTCGTGCTGTACCCGGCCACCAGCTACCCGACGTACGCCATGGGGGCCACCCTGGCCGGCTGCCGGGCCGTTCCCTACGCCCGGTTGGAGGACGTGGCCGCGGACGACGCCGAGCGGGCCCTCTGCCTGTGGGTGAACAGCCCGGGCAACCCCACCGGGGAGCTGGCCGACCTCGGCGCCGCCGCCACGTGGGGGCGGGCCCACGGGGTGCCAGTGCTGTCGGACGAGTGCTACGCCGAGTTCACCTGGGACGGCCCGCCCCGCACGATCCTCGAGCACGGGTTCGACGGTGTGCTCGCCGCCCACTCGCTGTCCAAGCGCTCCAACCTGGCCGGCGTCCGCGCCGGGTTCTACGCCGGCGACGGCGACCTGGTCGCCTACCTGTCGGAGGTCCGCAAGCACGCCGGCTTCATGGTGCCCGGACCGGTGCAGGCCGCCGCCGCAGTGGCCTACGACGACGACGAGCACGTCGAGGTCCAGCGCGAGCGCTACCGCCGGCGGCTGGCGCTGCTCGGCGCGGCCCTGGGCACCGCACTCCCCGCCGGCGCCTTCTACCTGTGGATGGCCGCCCCGCCCGGCCCGGTGGACGAGGTTGCCGTCGCCGAGGCCGGCCGCGACGTCGAGGCCGGCGGGGACGGCGAGGGCCGCGGTTGGGCGCTGGCCCGGCGGCTGGCGGCGGGAGCCGGGTGCCTGGTGTCGCCCGGCGACTTCTACGGCCCGAGCGGGTCCGGCCACGTCCGCATCGCCATGGTCCAGCCCGACGAGCGCCTGGCCCTGGTGGCCGGCCGGTTGTCCCGGCTGACATGACCCGGCCCTGGCTTGTACCTTGCGGGAAAGCCACATCCGCCGCCAACGGGAGCAGCTGCCGATGTCCACCCGTTCCACCCGCCTCGGGCTCCTCGCCGGAGGCGTCGCCCTCCTCACCCTCGCGGGGCTGACGCTGGCGCCGGCGCGGGCCAGCCGGCCGTCGCTGATCGAGGCGATCGCCGGCCGCTACCTCGTCACCCTCGACGACTCGGTGGCCGATCCCGGCGCCGTCGCCCGCCGGCAGGCGGGCCTGCTGGGCGGCACGGTCGACCGCGTCTTCGGCGCCGCCCTGAAGGGCTACAGCGTGTCGCTGCCGGCGGCCCTCCTGTCGAAGCTGCTGGCCGACCCCCTGGTGAGGGCGGTGGAGCCCGACGCCCGGGTGGGCCTCGACGCCACCCAGGTGAGCCCGCCGTACAACCTCGACCGGATCGACCAGCGCTCCCTCCCGCTCTCGGGCGCCTACACCTACAGCCGGACCGGGGCGGGGGTCCGGGCCTACGTCATCGACACCGGGGCGCGACGGGACCACCCCGAGTTCACCGGACGGGTGGCCACCGGGCACAACGTGCTCAACGGCGGCACCGACACCAGTGACTGCCTTGGCCACGGCACCCACGTGGCTGGCCTCCTGGCCAGCTCCACCTACGGCGTGGCCAAGGGGGCGACCATCGTCCCGGTCAAGGCCTTCGGCTGTGGCGACAGCACCACGATCTCGGCGCTCGTCGCCGCCGCCGACTGGGTCGTGGCCGACCACCGGCCCGGCCAGCCCGCCGTGGCCAACCTCAGCCTCAGCGGCGGCGCCAGCCCCGCCCTCGACCGGGCCGTCACCGCCCTCTCCAACGACGGCGTGGCGGTGGCGGTGGCCGCCGGGAACGAGGCGAACGACGCCTGCAGGACCTCGCCGGCGCGTGTGAGGCAGGTGATGACCGTCGCCGCCAGCGACGCCGACGACGCCATGGCGCGCTTCTCGAGCGGTGGCTCGTGCGTCGACATCTTCGCCCCCGGCGTCAGGGTCACGTCCACCGACGGCCTGTCCAGCGGTTCGGCGGTGATGTCGGGCACGTCGATGTCGTCGCCGCAGGTGGCCGGCGCCCTCGCCCTCGAGATGGCCCAGCGGGGCACCACGGCCCAGCTGGCCCAGAGCCGGGTGGCCGGCCGCGCCACGTTTGCCATCACCGGCACCGAGCGGCGCTGCGGCCTCCTGTCGGGCTGCCGACCGGCGACCCCGAGCAACCGCCTCCTCTTCGTCGGCTAGTTGTCGTGCAGCTCGGGGTTGAGGCCGCCCCACTCTCCTGAGAGCTGGACCACCTCGAGGGCGCCGGTGGTCGAGTTGCGGCGGTACAGCAGGCCGGGGCGGCCGGACAGCTCACGCGCCTTCACGACGGAGCCGTCGGGGAGCGTGAGCTTGCTGCCGGAGGTGATGTAGCAGCCGGACTCGACCACGCAGCCGTCGCCCAGGCTGATGCCGGTCCCGGCGTTGGCACCGAGCAGGCAGCCGGCGCCGATCCGGATCACCTCCTTGCCGCCGCCGGACAGCGTGCCCATGATCGACGCACCGCCGCCAACGTCTGAGCCGTCGCCCACCACCACGCCGGAGGAGATCCGGCCCTCGACCATCGAGGTCCCCAACGTGCCGGCGTTGAAGTTGACGAAGCCCTCCTGCATGACGGTCGTCCCCTCGGCCAGGTGGGCGCCGAGCCTGACGCGGTCGGCGTCGGCGATGCGCACGCCCGAGGGCACCACGTAGTCGACCATGCGGGGGAACTTGTCGACGCCCCAGACGGTTGCCGGTCGCCCGGCGGCGCGCAGCCGGAGCCGGACGGCCTCGAAGCCCTCGACCGGGCACGGGCCGGCGCTGGTCCACACCACGTTGCTCAGCAGCCCGAAGATCCCGTCGAGGCTGCACCCGTGGGGGCGGAGGAGGCGGGCGGAGATCAGGTGGAGGCGCAGATAGACGTCGGCCGCGTCGACGGGTGCAGCGGCGAGGTCGTCCACGACGGTGGCCACCGCCACCACCCGCACGCCGCGGAGGTCATCGGAACCGAGGCAGGCGGCCACCTCGGGCCCGGCCGCAGCGGCCACCTCGCTGGGCTCCAGCTGCCTCGAGGTCGGGACCGGCGGCTCGGGGTCGGGGCCCAGGTGCAGCACCGGGTACCAGGCGTCGAGCACCTGCCCCGACGTCGTCAGCGTGGCCAGCCCGACGCCCCAGGCAGCGGTCCCGGGAGGCGGTGCAGGGTCGGTCATCCCCTCAGTCTGCCGCTCTCACCCGGAATGGGCGGTTTCCGCCGCGGGGTCCCCCGGTGCGCCAGGCGGGCCCCGGAGCGGGCTCGGGAGCGCGACCATGGGCCGATGGCCAGGCCAGCTCGGCGCGCCCCTCGCCGTCCGGTGGTCCTGGCGGCGATGCTCGGCGTCCTGGCCTCGGCGGTCCTCGGCCCCGGCGCCCT
>JBKJUI010000421.1:0-6455 GCA_046590775.1 Acidimicrobiales bacterium | reverse complement strand
GGCGTAGCGGCGGATCGGCGAGGTGAAGTGGACGTAGGCGCCTGAGGCCAGGCCGAAGTGGGCGCCCGGGTCGGTCTCGTAGCCGGCCCGCTGCATCCCCTGGGCCACGAGGCCGGCGACCACGCTGCGCTCGAGGCCGGCGTCGGCCGCGGCGTCGACCAGGGCCTCGGTGGCCGACGGGTCGGCCAGCGCCTCGACGTCGACGGCCAGCCCGACCGTGGCCAGCAGGCCGACGAGCTGCTGGAGGCGGTCCGGGTCGGGGGCCGGCTGCACCCGGTAGAGGGCGGGGGCGCCGTGGCCGAGGAGCCAGCCGGCCACCGCCTCGTTGGCCGCCACCATCAGGCGCTCGACCAGCCGGCTGGCCATCGGGGTCGGGACGATGCGCTGGAGCGTCACCCGGTCTCCGTCGATCGCCGGCCTGGCCTCGGCCTCGCTGAACAGCCCGCCCGACCCGGCGCCACGGGCCAGCCGGGCGGCACCGATCCGCTCGGCCGCCTCGTGGGCGGCGAACACCGCGTCGCGCACGGTCTCGGTGACCTCGGCGTCGGATGTCACCTCCCAGCCGTCGTCGGCGCCCGAGGTGGCCTCGCCGGTGAGCCAGCCCTCGACCTGCGCGTAGGTGAGGCGGGCGGTGGAGCAGACGGAGCTGGCCACCACCTCGACGTCGCCCACCTCACCGCCGCCGTCGACGGTGAACGCCACGCTGACGGCCCGCCGGGGCCGGCCGGCCCGCAGTGACAGGGCCCCCTCGGACAGCGAGCGCGGCAGCATCGGCCAGGCGCCGCTCGGCAGGTAGGTGGTGGTGGCCCGGGTGTGCGCCCGCCGGTCCAGCGCCGTGCCCAGGCCCACCGCAGCGGCGGCATCGGCGATGTGCACCGAGATCCGGGTGGCGCCGTCGTCCAGGCGGACGGCGGCGATGGCGTCGTCCAGGTCGCGGGTGCCCGGGCCGTCGACGGTGCAGCACGTCTGGGCGCTGAGGTCGACCCGGACGGCCGCCAACGGGTCTTCGCCGAGGGCGGGCTCGTCCACCGGGGCGGGACCGTCGGACACCGGGTCGGCCGACAGGTCGGCGGCCAGGGCGTCGTCGGCGTCGGCGGCCAGTGCCGGGTCGGCCCGCTGGATCACGCCGAGGTGGCGGGTGGCGGCCAGCAGGCGCAGCCAACGCCAGGACGACGCCTCGACCGGCCCGGCCACGAGGTCGCCGCAGCGGCGGAGCGAGCCGTCCAGGGAGGCCTCGGCGATGGTGAGGACGCACCCGCGCCCAGCCTTGGCGCCGGCCGGCAGGACGTCGTCGGGGATGGTCCAGTCGCGGTTGCCGAGCGACGGGTCGGGACGGAGCACCAGCCGGCCCCCCTTCTCGACGAGCACGCCGGCGAGCAGGCGGCGCGTCCGCCGCAGCAGCACCACGTCCTCGGCCGTCAGCCCCTTTCCCCGGCCCTCGTCCACGGCCTCGCACGCCACCTCGTCGCCGTCGAGGAGGTCGACCAGCGCCGGCGGCGGCACGAAGAGCGAGTCGACCGGCCCGTCGGGGCCGTCGGTGGGCTCGTCGAGGTTGACGAACCCGAAGCCGCGGCGGTGGGGGCGGACGGTACCGGTGACTGCCACGGTCCGGGCACGCTACAGAGTGGGGCATGCGCCTCCGCTGCTCGGCCGCCTGCGCGCCGGGGCTCGAGCACCTCGTCGCCGCCGAGCTGGAGGCGCTCGGCATCCGCCCGGACCCGCCGGCCTCAGCGCAGGTGCCGTTCGGGGCGTCGGCCCGCCAGCTCTACCTCGCCTGCCTCCGCTCGGCCGTGGCCAGCCGTGTGCAGGTGCGGGTGGCCCGGTTCCCCGCCCGCACCTTCGCCGCCCTCGAGCAGGAGGCGGCCGCCGTCGACTGGGCGCCCTGGACCGCCGGGGGTGGGACGTTCCGCGTCGTGGCGCTCAAGAGCCGGCTGTTCCACACCACCGCAGTGGCCGAGCGCCTGCAGCGGGCCGCCGGTGGCCAGGGGGTCACGCCCTTCGTCGTCCGCCTCGACCACGACCACGTCACGATCAGCGCCGACGCCTCGGGAGATCCGCTCCACCGGCGGGGGTGGCGGCTGGCCACGGCCAAGGCGCCGCTGCGCCCGACCCTGGCCGCCGCCGCCCTGCGCACGATCGGCTGGGACGGCACCGTTCCCCTGGTCGACCCGCTCTGCGGCGCGGGCACCATCGCCATCGAGGCGGCCGGCCTGGCCGCCGGCCTGGCCCCCGGGCGCCTGCGCCCCTTCGCCTTCCAGTCGTGGCCGTCGTTCGCGCCCGGGACGTGGGCCAGCGTGGAGGGAGAGGCCCGCGCCGGCGTCCGGCCACCGACGGCGGCCATCCTCGCCGCCGACCGGGATGCCGGCGCCTGCGCCGCCACCGAGGCGAACGCCGCCCGGGCCGGGACCACCGTCGAGGTGCGCCAGCAAGCCCTCTCCGCCCTGGAAGCCCCGCCCGGTCCTCCCGGGTGGCTGGTGACCAACCCGCCCTGGGGTCTGCGCACCGGAGGCGGTTCCGACCTGCGCAACCTCTACGCCACCCTCGGGCAGGTGGTCCGGGACCATCTCGCCGGGTGGGGGGTGGCGCTCCTCGTCGCCGACCCCCGCCTGGCGCAGGCCACCGGGCTCCCGCTGGTCCACCGCTGGTCCACGCTGGCCGGCGGCACCCGGATCCACCTCCTCACCGCCGGCCCCGAGGACGCGGCCGACGACCCCGCGGCCTGAGGAACCGGCGCCACCATCGTCCTGCGCGGCAACTTCCCCGACGTGGCCGTGTCCCTGGCCTGACCGGTCCAACGTCGGCGGGGGGCGGCCTCTACGCTCCCTTCCCGGTGCGCTCCCGATCCCACCGTCCGTGGCCGGAGGTCGCCCTCCTGACCTGGATCCTCGCCGGGGTCCTCGCCGCCCTCGTCCCGCTGGCTGGCGCCGGGCCCGCCGCCGCCGCACCCGGAGGAGCGGCGCCGCCCGGCGGCTGGGTGGCCGGGCGCGTGCGCTTCGAGCCGCTGGACCCGGCGGCCACCGGCCTGACCGCCGACGGCGGGCCCGGCCACCGCGGGGTCCTCGAGCTCGGACCCGGCGGCACGGTGGTGGTCGACCTGCCGGCCGACGACTACGTGCGGGGCATCCAGGAGGTGCCCCTCTCCTGGCCGCCGGCCGCCCTGCAGGCCCAGGCCGTGGCCGCCCGCACCTTCGCCCTCCACACGGCCCGCCAGGCCCGGAGCCGCCCCGGCCGGTCGCCGACCGACCCGGACATCTGCGCCACCGAATCCTGCCAGGTGTACACCGGGCTGGCCAACGAGCAGCGGGCCGACGGCCCGGCGTGGGCGGCGGCGGTGACGGCCACCGCCGGACGCGTGCTGCTCCACAAGGGCACCCCGCTGCTGGCCAAGTACTCGTCGTCCAACGGCGGGCGCAGCGTGTCGGGCGGCCAGCCCTACCTGCCCTCGGTGGCCGACCCCGACGATGCCGCCTCGCCGCTGCACCGCTGGACCCAGCCGATGGGCCTCGACGCCCTCACCAGGGTCCTCGCCCTGCCCGGTCCGGCCACCGGAGCGTCCCGCAGCGGCGGCACGGTCACCGTGGCCTGGCAGCGCCCGGTGGCGGCGGCCCCGCCGGCTCCGGCGACCGAGCCGGCGCCCCGCCCGATCCCCGCACCGACGACGACGCCGCCGACGACGCCCGCTCCGGAGAAGGGCGAGAGCCGCTTCCCGGTGGCCGACTTCCGAGGCCGGGTCAACGCCGGGGTCCCCCGGGGCACGCTCCCGCGCACGTTGCCGAGCGACCAGTTCACCCTGGGCTCCGGGCCGGGAGTGGTGGTGGCCGAGGGCCGTGGCTTCGGCCACGCCATCGGGATGAGCCAGTACGGGGCCTTCGGCAAGGCCGCTCGAGGCCTCTCGGCCGACGCCATCCTGGCCAGCTACTACGGCGGGACCCGCCCCCAGCCGGCGCCGGCCGGCTCGCCGGGCACCCTGCGGGTGGGGGTGGCCGATGTGGGCAACCCGGTCGTGCAGGCGGTGGCACTCGGGCCGGGGGTGGCGGGCGGGGTGCCAGCCGCCTTCCGGGTGGTGGCCGACGGGGCTCCGCTGGCCACCGTGGCCACCGGGGCCTGGAAGGTGGCGCCGGGGCCTCGGGCCGGCACGGTCCGCGTGGTCCCGCCCCCCGAGCAGGCCGGCGGGCTGGCCCTCGAGCAGGTGACGGCCGGGCGCACCGCCCCCGAGCCGGCGGCGCCGCTGGCGGTGGCCTTCCGGCTCGGCCAGCCCGCCCTGGTCGCCGTGGCCGGTGCGCCGGCCCTCCCGCTGGCTGCCGGCGACCACCGCATCGAGGTGCCCGGCAGCCCCGAGGCTCGCTCCGTCACCGTGGCCGCCGACGCCGGCGGCGGCAGGACCGCCACGGCCTCGGTCGAGGTGGCGGCGGTGGCCCCGCCCGCCCCGGCCCAGCCCCTGCCGGCAAGCCCCGGGGGGCCCGAGGCGGCGTCGACCAGCACCGAGGACCCTCTGGCCTTCGGGCTGCTGGCGCCCCCGCCGGCTCGCGCCGCCTCTGCGGGCTCGGGCGGTCGCTGGCTGGCCGGGTTCGCCGTGGTCCCCCTGGCCGCAGTGGTGTGGGCGCTGCGTCGGGGCCGCCGGCGCCGCCTCAGGGATGCGGAGGGCGGGAGCCGCCTGGGCTAGCCGCCGTGGCGCTTGTGCTGGGCGATCTTCTTGGCGTCGCGCTCGATCGACGGCGCGCTGCCACCACCACGGTTGATGACCTTCGACGGGGTGCCGCTGCGGATGGCCCCACCGGTGCCCCAGGTCGTGATCACCCGGATGGCCCCCTCGTGGCCCTGCGGGCAGGACACGGGCTGGTCGGACTCGGCGATCGGGCGCCGGATCTCGAAGGCCTCTTCACACGTCGGGCACCGGAAGTCGTAGAGGGGCATGGCACGATGCTACGGGCCGCCAGGAGTTACCAACGGGTAAGTTGCTGCCCGTGACCGACCTGTCGGCCCTCGTGGACCTGATCGAGCAGGGGGCACCGGCCGAGGACCTGGCTGCCTTCCCGCTCCCCGAGTCCTACCGGGCCGCGGTGGTGCGCCGGGACGAGCAGGCCATGTTCGACGGCCTCCCGTCGAGCGAGAAGGACCCCCGCCGAAGCCTGCACGTCGACGAGGTGGCGCTGCCCGAGCTGGCCCCCGACGAGGCCGTGGTCGCCGTGATGGCCAGCTCGATCAACTTCAACACGGTGTGGAGCGCCATCTTCGAGCCGCTGTCAACCTTCGGCTTCCTCGACCGCTTGGGTCAGGAGTCGGCCTGGGGGCGCCGCCACGCGCTGGCCTACCACCAGGTGGGCTCCGACGCCGCCGGCGTGGTGCTGCGCACCGGCAGTGCCGTGCGCCGCTGGAAGGTGGGCGACCGCGTGGTGGTGCACTGCAACCACGTCGACGACCAGGACCCCAGCGCCCACGACGACTCGATGCTGGCCGGCAACCAGAGGATCTGGGGCTTCGAGACCAACTTCGGCGGCCTGGCCGAGCTGGCCGTCGTCAAAGCGAACCAGCTGTTGCACAAGCCGGCCCACCTCACCTGGGAGGAGGCCGGGGTCAACGCGCTGTGCAACTCGACCAGCTACCGCATGCTCGTGTCGCGCCAGGGCGCAGGGATGAAGCAAGGCGACATCGTCTTCGTCTGGGGCGCAACAGGTGGCCTCGGGGGCTATGCGACGCAGTACGTGTTGCACGGTGGCGGGATCCCTGTGGGGGTGGTGTCCAGCCCGGCAAAGGCCAAGCTGTTGCACGAGCTGGGGTGCAACGCCGTCCTCGACCGCACCGAGAAGGCCTACCGATTCTGGCGGGACGAGCACACCCAGGACGAGGCCGAGTGGCGCCGACTGGGGCGGGATGTCCGGGCGTTGGTGGGCGAGGACCCCCACATCGTGTTCGAGCACCCTGGGCGCCAGACGATGGGGGCCAGCGTCTTCCTGGCGCGCAAGGGGGGCGTGGTGGTCACCTGCGCCGCCACCAGCGGCTACATGATCGAGTACGACAACCGCCACCTCTGGATGAAGCTGAAGACCATCAAGGCCTCGCACTTCGCCAACTACAAGGAGGCGTACGAGGCCAACAGGCTCCTCTGCCTGGGGCGCATCCAGCCGATCCTGTCCGCCACCTCCTCCCTCGACGAGGTGGGGGAGGCGGCGGCCCAGGTCCAACAGAACCGGCACGAGGGGAAGATCGGCGTCCGTTGCCTGGCGCCCCGCGACGGGCTCGGCGTCACCGACCCGGCCTTCCGGGAGCAGGTGGGCGAGGACCGCATCACCCTCTTCCGGCGCCACGCCTGACGGCCTGGCCATCCACGGTGTCGCGCCGGGTCCCGACATAGGGTGGAGCAGCCATGGCGACACGCCGCCCCAGCCGGCGGGCCCTCCTGGCGCTGGCCCTGCTCATCGTGCTCCTCCTGGTCGCCGCAGCAGCGGCGGTGCTCC
>JBKJUI010000414.1:0-4500 GCA_046590775.1 Acidimicrobiales bacterium | reverse complement strand
TGCCGTAGAGCCCGAGGTGCACGTGGACGACGAGGTCGCCCTCGAACTCGAGGAAGAGGTGCTTGCCGTAGGCGTCGGTGCGCTCCAGCACCCGCCCGTCGATCGCCGCAGCGCCATCGGTGAACCGGCCCTGCGGCGACGACGCACCGACCGCGGCGTTGGTCAGGCCGGCGCCGATGTCGCGGGCCAGCCGGTGGATGGTGTGTCCCTCGGGCACGACCCCAGCATGGCGGCCCAGCCGACCCAACCGACAAGACTCGGCGACAGACCTACACATGTCAGGTCAGTAGCGTGAGGGTCGATGCCGTGGCGCCACAGCTACTCCCGCTGGGACGGCACCCAGTCGGGCTTCGAGCTCGACGCCGACGAGCTGTTCGCTCAGATCACCGACGACCTGCTGTACCACGGCGACCTCAACTCGGCCCTGCGGCGGCTGCTGCAGTCCGGCTTCGAGACGCCCGACGGCGAGCAGGTGCAGGGGCTTCGCGAGCTGCTCGAGCAGCTGCGGCGGCGCAAGCGGGACACGCTCGAGCGCCACGACCTCGGCGGCGTGTACGACGACATCGCCGACCGCCTGCGCGACGTCGTCGACGCCGAGCGGGCCGAGCTCGACCGGCTCACCGAGCAGGCGGAGCACAGCGGCGACCAGCGGCGGGAGGAGGTCAGCCAGCAGGCCATGGCCGACCGCCGCCTCCAGCTCGATCTCCTGCCGAACGACCTCGCCGGCCAGGTGCAGGGGCTCCAGCAGTACGACTTCGCCTCGACCGAGGCGCGGCAGGCCTTCGAGGAGCTGCTGGAGGAGCTTCGCGAGCAGCTGCTCCAGGCGCAGTTCGGGCAGATGGCCGAGGCCATGCAGCAGGCCGGCCGGGACCCGGCCCAGCTGCAGCGCATGAAGGACATGTTCAACGACCTGAACGCGTTGATCGAGGCCCGCCAGCAGGGCACCGACACCCAGGAGCAGTTCGACGACTTCCTGGCCCGCCACGGCGAGTTCTTCCCGGGGAACCCCCGCACCCTCGACGAGCTCCTGGCCCAGATGGCCGAGCAGATGGCCGCCATGCAGCAGATGCTGAACTCGATGACGCCCGATCAGCGGGCTCAGCTGCAGGAGCTGTCGTCGGCGCTGCTCGAGGACATGGACCTGGCCTTCCAGGCCAACCGGCTCGGCAGCAACCTCCAGCAGATGTTCCCGTCGCTGCCCTGGCAGCAGGGCTACGAGTTCGAGGGAGACCAGCCCCTCTCGATGGGCCAGGCCGGGTCGGTGATGCGGGAGCTGGGCGACCTCGACCAGCTCGAGCAGATGCTGCGGGGGGCCAGCAACCCCGGCGCCCTGGCCGAGGTCGACCTCGCCCGGGCCCGGGAGCTGCTGGGCGACGACGCCGCCAGGAGCCTCGACCGCTTGGCCAAGCTGGCGAAGCAGCTGGAGGACGCCGGCCTGCTCGAGCGGCGGGAGGGCCGGTACGAGCTGACCCCCCGCGGCCTGCGCAAGATCGGCCAGAACGCTCTGTCGCAGCTGTTCTCGAAGCTGGCCAAGGACAAGCTGGGCCGCCACGAGACGGTGCGCCAGGGCGTCGGCGTCGAGCGCACCTACGACACCAAGCCCTACGAGTTCGGCGACCCCTTCAACCTCGACATCCAGCGCACGGTCCGCAACGCCGTGCAGCGGGGTGGGGCCGGCACGCCGGTCCGCCTCACGCCCGACGACTTCGAGGTCGAGCGCAGCGAGCACCTCACGCGCAGCTCCACGGTGCTGATGCTCGACCTGTCGCTGTCCATGCCGATGCGCGACAACTTCCTGGCCGCCAAGAAGGTGGCCATGGCGCTGCACTCCCTGATCTCGAGCCAGTACCCCAGGGATTACCTGGGCCTGGTCGGCTTCTCCGAGGTGGCCAGGGAGCTGAAGCCGGGGCAGCTGCCCGA
The DNA here is from genome assembly GCA_046590775.1 of Acidimicrobiales bacterium. GTDB lineage: Bacteria > Actinomycetota > Acidimicrobiia > Acidimicrobiales > JAUJNH01 > JAUJNH01. The sequence continues at coordinate 2,580 of JBKJUI010000414.1, read as the reverse complement.
GGTGTCGTGGGACTTCGTCTACGGCACCAACATGCAGCACGCCTTCGTGCTGGCCCGCCGCCTGCTCGCCCGGCAGACGGGCACCAAGCAGATCATCATGATCACCGACGGGGAGCCCACGGCCCACCTCCTGCCCGATGGCGAGCCGTTCTTCCAGTACCCCACCCACCCGGCCACCCGCGACGCCACGCTGGCCGAGGTGAACCGCTGCACCCGCGACGGCATCAAGATCAACACCTTCATGCTCGACGCCTCGCGTGCCCTGCGGCACTTCGTCGAGAAGATGACCGAGCTCAACCAGGGCCGCGCCTTCTTCACCACCCCGGAGACCCTGGGCGACTACGTCCTGGTCGACTTCATCGAGCACAAGCGGACGATGAGCCGCCGCCGCGCCGGCTGACCCTGCCGGCTACGCCGGGCGGCGCGCCGGCAGCTTGGTGCGGACGGCGAACAGGTAGTAGACGGCGCCCAGGACGACGCCGGGAACGAACAGCGTCAGAACGGCCACGATCAGCCACGTCGTCCGGCTCTGACCAGCCTCGGTGAACTGCGCCTCGCTTCGTCGGGAGATGTCGACCAGGGCGATCACGCCCACCAGGGGCGAGACGATGAAGGCGACGAGGATGATGAGGATGACGAGCTCGGGCGCCCCGATGTTCGGCACCGGTCCAGCCTAGGACCTGGCTCGAGCGGGGGACCGGGCTCACTCGCTGAGCGCCGCCAGGTAGCGCTGCAGCGTGGTCTGGTCGAAGGCGACGAGCAGCACCCGTGCGACCGAGGTGGTGGCCGAGCGGAGGGTGGCGACGGCCAGGGGGGCCGCCCGGTCGGGCGGGAAGCCGTAGACCCCGGTGGAGATGGCCGGGAAGGCCAGGCTGCGGGCGCCCACGCGATCGGCCTCGGCCAGGCTGGCCAGGTAGCACGAGGCGAGCAGGCGGTCGGCCTGCTCGGGGGTGTGCCCGCGCCACACCGGCCCCACGGTGTGGATGACGAAGCGGACCGGCGGGTCGAGTCGGAAGGCCGGGGTGGTGCGGGCCGCGCCCGTCGGGCAGGGGGCCAGAGCCCTCCCGGCTCGGGCCAGATCCGGGCCTGCCGCCCGGTGGATGGCGCCGTCCACGCCCCCTCCTCCTTGCAGCGCAGCATTGGCCGCGTTGACGATGGCGTCGACCTCCAGGGTCGTGATGTCGGCCAGCACGGGCGTGATCTCCATCGAAAGACCAGGTTGCCACTTGCGCAGCCGGCGCATGTGGGGGAGAATCACACCGCTGTAACTACATCGGTGCTATGGGGGTCCCCCCCGAGGACCACGAGGGAGGTCAAAGCCGATGGAACTCGTCACCACGCTTCGAGGTGAAGCTCCGGACTGGCAGGGCAAGGCCAACTGCATGGGGGTGGACCCCGATCTGTTCTTCCCCGAGCGGGGCGCCTCGACGCGTGAGGCCAAGGAGGTATGCCGCGGCTGCGTGGTGCGAGAGGACTGCCTCGAGTACGCCCTGGCCAACGGCGAGAAGTTCGGGATCTGGGGCGGCCTCAGCGAGCGCGAGCGCCGTCGGATCCGCCGGGGCCGGGCTCTCGCCCGGCGCACGGTGACGTCCGCCTGAGCCTCCCGCGACCGCCGGCCAGCGGCCGGCACTGCTGAACCTTCCCCCGTCGAGGCGCGCCGGCACTGCCGGCGGGCCTCGACGCGTGTGCCATCCGGCGTGGGGAGCGGTACCGTACCTTCTGGAACCCTTGACGAGGAGAGCCACTGCATGCCGAACATCGGCGCCCCCGAGCTCATCATCATCCTCCTGATCGTCGTGCTGGTCTTCGGCGGCGCCAAGCTGCCCAAGTTGGCGCGGTCGCTCGGCGAGGCGAAGAACGAGTTCGAGAAGTCCACCAAGGACGACCCGAAGAAGAAGAACGCCCCCAAGGAGCTCACGGCGAACGACGACGACGAGAAGGTCACCCTCTCCAAGTCCGAGCTCGACGCGCTGCTCGTCGAGCGCGAGCTCAAGGCGAAGCGGGACTAACCGCCTCGCCGGGAACCGAACCAGGCGGACCGTCGTTGCCTGACGACGGTGATGCGGTGCCGACGTGGGAAGAGGTGGCCCGGACACACGGGCGCTTCCTCTACACGGTGGCCTACCGCCTCACCGGCAAGGACGATGACGCGCGCGACCTCGTGCAGGAGGTGTTGCTCCGGCTCCACCGGGGCCTCGCCACCTACAAGCCCGGGTCGCTGGAGGGCTGGTTGAGCAGGATCACGACGAACGTCTTCTTGGACGGGGTGCGGCGGCGTCAGAGGCGCCCGACCGACCTGCTCCCCGAGGAGCCCGAGCGGGCGGAGCGCGTGCTGCCCTCCTCCAAGCCGGCCGAGGACGCCTTCGCCGACGCCACCCTCTCGGCCGACATCCAGCGGGCGCTCGACGAGCTGCCCGCCGAGTTCCGCGCCGCCGTGGTCCTGTGCGATGTGGCCGGCCTGCCCTACCAGGAGATCGCCACGTCCCTCGGGGTCCCGGTCGGGACGGTCCGCAGCCGCATCCACCGGGGCCGGGCGCTGCTTCGCGAGGTGCTGGCGGGGCGGGAGACGTGATCCCGCTG
>JBKJUI010000401.1:0-10171 GCA_046590775.1 Acidimicrobiales bacterium | reverse complement strand
ACCCGTCCTCGTCCAGCCGTAGACCCCGCCTGGGGCAGGGCTCCCTCCCACCTTGGAGCGCCTCCCTCTCAGCGCCCGGGAACGGCACGTCCTGCGCGCTGCATAACAACCGGCCCGGGGTCGGTGGCGCCTGCCCCCTACTGCCGGGGCGTGGTCGATCTCACAGGTACCGACGTCCTCCCTTCTGGCTGCTGGCAGGTTCAGCACTGAGATGTCAGGCAGGCGCCCATAACGCTTCCGCGACCTGCGCTCCGGTGATCCTAAGGAGTGGTTCGGTGACGCTCGCGCTTGTGGGCGGCGGGCACGGGTCGCTTGCCCGTGGCGTCCCGATCGGGAACCGCAGTCCAGTTCGTGCACCGCGCCGGCAGTTTGTGAGGAGTAGATCAAGAGGATCAGCCCGGCTGAGTGGCGCCGGCGGTGAGCACGACGACGAGCAGGACGAGGTGGGCGGCGACCCGTCATGTCGAGGTCCGCGTGCGGGGGTCGGCTCCGAGCCCGGAGCACTGGTTCTGCCTGACCGACCCTTGTGGACCCGCCCGTCCCCGGACGTCGGTGTGGGCGCTCGTACTCGTCCCGAGCACGAGCGGCTGCAAGGTCAGGTACGAGAGCGTCTGGGCGGCAAACTCTGCAGGACCCGGACGACACGGCGGCCCGATGCTCGTCGGCTTCGGCACGGCCCTTCAACCTCGGAACGGCCGGTCGGCAGCTGGCCATCTACCGTTCCTTCCATGAGCGACAATGCCGGCCTCGCACCGGAGCTCCGGGAGGAGCTGGCCAAGCAGCTGTTCAACGGGGTGTGGGCGCTCCTTGGGAAGGACGACCGATCCGTCGACGAGGACGACCGGATGGTGCACATGGCGCACGCCTCATGCCACCACTGGATGGAGGTGGGCACGGCCGTTCACCGGGTGCGGGGCGAGTGGCAGTGCAGCCGGGTGTACGCCACCCTCGAGCGCGGGGAGCCGGCGCTGCACCACGCCCGCCGGGCGCTCGAGGTGTGCACGGCCAACGACATCGGTGACTTCGACCTGGCCTTTTGCCACGAGGCCATGGCCCGGGCGTCGGCCGTCGACGGCAACCACCTCGCCGCCGCCGGGTGGCGGGCCGAGGCCGAGCGCACCGCGGCCGCCATTTCCAACCCCGAGGACCGCCAAGCCGTGCTCGACGACCTGACCACGCTCCCGGGCTGAGGGCGGTGGACCCCGACGACCTCAGCGCGCCTTGAGGGCGTCGATCAGCTTCGGAACGACCTTGGCCGCGTCGCCGACGACGCCGAGGTCGGCGATGGCGAAGATCGGCGCCTCCTTGTCCTTGTTGATGGCGATGATCTTCTTGGCGCCCTTCATGCCAACCATGTGCTGGGTGGCGCCGGAGATGCCGACGGCCAGGTAGACGTTCGGCTTCACCGTCTTGCCCGTCTGGCCCACCTGGTACGAGTACGGCACCCAGCCGGCGTCGACGATGGCGCGAGAGGCGCCCGGGGCCCCCTTCAGCAGCTTGGCCAGCTCCTCGATCATGGCGAAGCGCTCCTGGGTGCCCAGCCCCCGGCCGCCCGAGACCACGACGGCGGCCTCGTCGAGCTTCGGCCCCTGGCGCTCCTCGGCGTGGCGGGCCAGCACGGTCGTGGCCCCGGGCCGCCCGGTGTCGGGGATGGCGAGCGCCTCGACCGAGGCCTCGGCCGGCGCGCCGGCCTCGACCACGAACGACTTGGGCCGGACGAGAAACAGCTGCACCTTGTCGGATGTGAACGCCGCCTTCACGATGGTGGAGCCGCCGAACACGGCGTGCTCGGCCACCAGCCTCCCGTCGACCTCGGTGAGGCCCACGGCGTTGGCCAGCACCGGCGCGTCGAGAGCGACCGACAGGCGGCCGGCGATGTCACGGCCCTCGTAGGTCTGGGGCAGGAGGATGGCCGCAGGCGCACCCCTCGACCCGATCGCCGCCACCAGGGCGGCGGCGACGGGCACGCCGGCCATGGCGTTGCCGGTGTCGACCGTGAGGACGGTGCTGGCCCCGTGCTGGCCCAGCGTGGCTGCCGCGCCGTTGGCATCTCCGAAGGTGACCGCCTCGACGGTGCCGGCCAGCTCACGGGCACCCCGCAGCAGCTCGAGGCCGTTGGTGGCGGCGCCACCGCCGGACGGCTCGACCACCACCCATATCTTGTCGACGGTCATCTCAGATCACCTTCAGGCTCTCGAGGAACGACACGATCCTGAGGTGGGCGTCGCCGTCGTCCTCGACCAGCTCGCCCGCCTTGCGCCCCTCGGCCGCGACCACGTCGGTGATCTCCTGGCGGGCGCCAGCGAAGCCGACCTCACCGGGTTCGAGTCCCAGGTCGCCGATGCCGACCACCTCACAGGGCTTGTTCTTGGCGGCCATGATCGCCTTGAACGACGGGTAGCGGGGCTCGACGACGCCGGCCGTGACGGTGACCACGGCCGGGAGGGCGCTCTCGACCTCGTCGTAGCCCTCGTCGGTCTGGCGGTCGACGGTGACCTTGGAGCCATCCGACGCGACCTTCTTGGCAAAGGTGATGGCCGGCATGTCGAGGAGTGCCGCCAGCTGCACCGGGGTGGTGCCGGTGTACCCGTCGGTGGACTCGGTGGCCGCCAGGACCAGGTCGACCTCGCCCGCCCGGCGGACGGCGGCGGCCAGGACCTTGGCGGTGGAGAGGGCGTCGGAGCCCTTCAGGGCGTCGTCGCTGACGACGATGGCCTTGTCGGCTCCCATGGCCAGGGCGTCCTTGACGCCTTTGATCTCGCCGTTCGGCGCCATCGAGATGACCGTGACCTCGCCGCCACCGGCCGCCGCCACCAGCTGGAGGGCCATCTCCACCCCATAGCTGTCGGAGTCGTCCATGACGAACTTCCCTTCCCGGACCAGGGTCTTGGTCTCGGGATCCAGCCGGCCCGGCGCCGCAGGATCGGGTATCTGCTTCACGCAGACGGCGACGTGCATGGCCGGCATCATCGTACGGATCCCCGGGGTCGACCAACCACCGCGCCTCTTCCCCGAGGCGTTCGTTGGCTGGTGTAGGTTCCGCCGGGTGGCCGAGCGGGGCGCAGGCGACGAGATCCACCTCGAGGTCCCGACGAGTCCAGACCTCCTCAGGCTGGTCCGGGTCGTGGCCTCCGGGCTGGCCAGCCGTCTGGGCTTCTCGATCGACGCCGTCTACGACGTGCGGCTGGCGGTCGACGAGCTCTGCTGGACGGTGGCGGCCCAGGCCGGCCCGGCTTCCACGCTGACCGTCCGCTTCGTCATCGCCGACGGCGCCTTCATCGTCGAGGGCCGGATCCAGCCAGGCCCCGGAGGCCTGGGCGAGCGCGGCCCGCTGTCGGCGCTCAGCGAGCGGATCCTCAGCACGCTGGTCGAGGACTACGCCCTGCTGGACCCTGTCGACGGGCAGGGTGCCGGTTTTCGGATGAGGACCAAGCACAGCTAGTGGCCCTCGATGCCGCTCGCCGAGAGGAGCTGCGCCGACTCCTCGACGAGTACGTGGAGACGCGCAGCCAGCAGGCCGCCGCGCGGCTGATCGAGGGCCACCTGCCGCTCGCCCGCCACCTGGCCTGCCGCTTCGCCGACCGGGGTCAGCCGCTCGACGACCTCGTGCAGGTGGCCTCGATCGGCCTGCTCAAGGCGGTCGAGCGATTCGACGCGGAGCGGGGCGTCGAGTTCGCCACCTACGCGGCCCACACCATCCTCGGCGAGCTCAAGCGCCACTTCCGCGACGCAGGCTGGGCTGTCCGCGCCCCCCGGCGCCTCCAGGAGCTGTACCTCGAGCTCACCCGCCTGCTCGACGAGCTGAGCCAGAGCCTCGGCCGCTCGCCCACCGTGGCCGAGCTGGCCTCGTCGGCCGGGGTCACCGAGGAAGAGGTGCTCGAGGCGCTGGAAGCCGGACAGGCCTACCGCTCATCCTCCCTTGACGCCCCGGCGCCCGGCGCCGACGGCGAGGCCAGCGTCGCCTCGACCCTGGGCGAGACCGACGCCGCCATGGCCACGGCCGAGCAGCGGGCCGAGCTGGCCGGCCTCCTCGACCAGCTGGCCCCCCGCGAGCGCCGCATCGTCCACCTGCGCTTCTGGGAGGACCGCACCCAGGCCGAGATCGCCACCGAGCTCGGCATCAGCCAGATGCACGTCTCCCGCCTGCTGGCCAAGAGCCTCGCCGCCCTCCGCGAGGCGTCTGCGTGACGCAGATCGCGATGGTCGGGTCGGCCTGAGGTGAAGCTCCTGCTGATCGGGAACCCGTCGGCGTCGTCGGTGACCCCGAGGGCGCGGGTGGTGATCGCCAAGGCCCTGGCCGCCGACCACGACGTCAGCGTCGTCGCCACCAGCCGCCGGGGCCATGCCACCCGCCTGGCGCAGGGCGCCGCGGCCGACGGCGTCGAGGTGGTCGTGACCCTCGGCGGCGACGGGACTCTCAACGAGGTGGCCAACGGGCTCGCCGGGAGCGACACGGCGCTCGGCGTGCTCCCCGGAGGATCCACCAACGTCTTCGCCCGCACCATCGGGATGGCCAACGCCCCGATCGAGGCCACCGGCGAGCTGCTGAGCGCCCTGAGCGGCCCATCCCCCGACGGTCTGCCCGTGCCGTCCACCCGGCGGATCGGGCTCGGCTCGGTGAACGGCCGCTACTTCCTCTTCCACGTCGGGATCGGGCTCGACGCCGAGGTCGTGCGGCTCGTCGAGCTCCGCGGCCAGCTCAAGCGGTGGGCCGGCCACCCGCTGTTCGCCTGGTGCGGCCTGCAGGCCTGGGGCTCCACCTACGACCGGAGCCGGCCGAGGTTCGCCGTCCGCCACCCGGACGGCACCGTGGTCGACGACGCCCTGTTCGGCCTGTGCCAGAACTCCAACCCCTACACCTTCGTCGGGAACCGGGCCCTCGCGACGAACCCGCACGCCAGCCTCGACCGGCCCCTCGCCATGCTGAGCTTCCGGGACCTCGACCTCGTGCCCACGCTCCGCTACCTGGCCGAGGCCCTGCTGGGCGGTGACCGGCTCGTCCGCGACCCCCGGGTGGTCGAGCGCCACGACCTGGACCGGCTGACCATCAGCGGCCACGGCCCCTTCCCGTACCAGGCCGACGGCGACTACCTCGGCGAGAGCGACCGCCTCGAGCTTATGTGGGAGCCCGATGTGCTCACCCTCGTGCTGCCCGATGCGGCGGCACGCCAGGCCACCTGAGCCACGGGAGGGCGCGAAAGACCACGCGTGGTGCTGGAGCGGCAACGTCGAGAGACAAGTTCATGTTTGGCCCTTGCCAGGAGGCGAAGGAGCCACTAATCTTCCCGACCGGAGGGCCCGCCCTCCTGCACGTGGATCGGGGGGTCCATGTGAATGGTTTCACACTCTTGTCCGAACCGCGCCCCCGGAGGCCGCCTTGACGCTCACGTGGCATCGCTCGATCGACTGGGACGTCGCCGACTGGCGGACCCGTGCTGCCTGTCGGGACACCGACCCCGACCTGTTCTTCCCCATCGGGACCACCGGCGTGGCCCTCGAGCAGATCGAGTCGGCCAAGGCAGTGTGCCGCATGTGCGAGGCGCAGCCCCAGTGCCTCGAGTTCGCCCTGGCCACCAACCAGGAGTCGGGCGTGTGGGGCGGCACCTCCGAGGAGGAGCGCCGCAAGCTCCGCAAGGCCTGGTTGGCCCGCCAGAGGACGACCCGCGCTTCGGCGTAGGCGCCGCCGCTCACCGCTCGCTCCGTTCGGGCGGATCCTTCGGGACGGCCCCCTCGAGCTCCCCCGGCGGCTTCGCGAGCCCTGCCCACGATCCCTGGCCACGTTCAACCGGGCAGTGTCTCTGGCGGGGGGACCGGGACCTCGATGGTCACGGTGGCGCCGTCGGCGGTGGCGAGGGTGATGGTTCCTCCCATCTGGGAGGTCACCAGGTCGCGGGCGATCGAGAGGCCGAGGCTGCGGGTGTTGTCGATGGTGAAGCCGGCCGGCAGGCCGCGGCCGTCGTCGCGCACGACCACGTGCAGGTGGGAGCCGTCGTTGTCCAGCTCGACGCGGACCAGGCCGCCGGAGGATCCGTCGGGGAAGCCGTGCTCCACCGCGTTCTGCAGGAGCTCGCTCAGGACCACGGCCAGCGGGGTGGCCAACGTGGCCGGCAGCTCGCCGGCCGACCCCTCGACGGTGAAGCGGACGGGCACGTCGGGTGAGATCGTGGCGTCCTCGGCCATGCGCACCAGGAAGGCGACGATCTGGTCGAAGGGGACCTGCTCCCCCGCCTCCCGGCTGAGGATCTCGTGCACCAGGGCGATCGAGCGGATGCGCCGCTCCGCCTCGGCCAGCGCCTCGCGCCCCTCGCCCGGGGCCAGGCGGCGTCCCTGGAGCCGCAGCAGCGAGCCGATCGTCTGCAGGTTGTTCTTGACCCGGTGGTGCACCTCCCGGATCGTGGCGTCCTTCGACAGCAGCAGGCGGTCCCGCCGCCGGACGTCGCTGACGTCGCGCAGCAGGACGATCGCCCCGCTGACCCGCGGCCGCTCGGCCTCCTCCGAAGGGTTCCCGACCGTCACCCCGCTCGGCCCGAGGGCAGGGCGTCTCGGGGCGAGGGCCTCGCGCTCGGCGGGGCCTGACCCGACACGGGCCTCGAGGAGGGGCAGCACGCGCAGCAGCACGATGACGTCGGGCCTGCGCTCCAGCTCCTCGGTGACCGGCAGCGCCGCGTCCCAGGCCTCGGCGATGGCGTTGCCCTCGACGCCGACCTCGTCGAGGCGCACCCCCTCGGCGTTCGAGTACACCCCCATGCGGTGGAGGGCGTTCACGGCGTTGGGCGAGGCGTAGACGACACGGGCGGTCTCGTCGAGGAGCAGCACCCCGTCGCCGACACGCGGCGACTCGGCGGTGGTCCCCTCGTCCACCGGATAGGGGAAGCAGCCGGCGACGAGCATCCGGGCGAAGCGCTCGAAGACCTCGATGTACGAGCGTTCGAGCTCGCCCGGCCGGCGCCCGACGGTGAGCGGGGCCTCACGGGTGAGGACCCCCACCACCTCCCCGCGGTGGCGGACGGGGATGCACTGCAGGCGGGCCGGCTCACCGCCCCGGCTGGTGACGGCAACCTCGCCGTCCATGATCTCCCCGGTGCGGAACGCCCGGGCCACCAGGGGTCGCTCCGCCTCGTCGATGATGCGCCCCACGAGGTCGTCGGTGTGCAGGGTCTGGCTGGTGGTCGGACGCACCTGGCCCAGCACGATGAACCGGCCGTCGCCACCGACCACGGGTACGAACAGGAGCAGGTCGGCGAAGCACAGGTCGGCGAGGATCCCCCAGCTGGCCACGAGGCGGGTGAGGTGGGAGAGCTCTTCGCCGTTCAGCCTGGTGTGCAGCCGAGCGAGCTCGGGCAGCGTGGCCACGGGGTCGCCCTACGCCTGGTCGGCGTGCATGCGCTGCAACGCCTCGCGCCCGTCCGGGCCGAGGCGGTTCCACAGGTCGGGCAGCACACCGGAGCGCTCCAGCAGCGGGAAGAGCACCTTGGGCGGGGCGTACTCGCCCTGGTCGAGGCTGGCCGCCAGCACCGCCACCGCCTGGTCGCCGCCGCCCTCGGCCAGGGCCACGGCCGCCTCGGGGAGCCGCCCCACCGGGCGGTGGTCGGTGGGGTGCCGCTCCGGGCGCAGTCCGAGCGCAGCGCGGGCCTCACCCACCTCGCCGCGGGCCAGCTCGGCCCAGACCACGGTCTCGGCGGCCAGCTCCCTCATGTCGCCTGACGCCTTGCTGGCCAGCACCCGCCTGGCGCCCTCGGAGGCGGCGACGGGGCGCCCGGCGAAGAGGGCGTCATACGCCTCGCGCATCTGCTCGCGCTGCGGCTCGTCGCGATCCTGTTTCAGCGCGGCGAAGTTCTGGGCCAGGAAGAACCCGCAGAAGATGGCCGCAAAGATCTCTCCGAGGTTCAACAGGAACAGGCCGAGGGCACCGGCCACGCCGATGGACACGTAGCGGGCCACCAGCTCGCCCTTCGGCCCCACGACCCCGCGGAGGAAGGCGCTGACGGCGGCGCCGCCGTCGAGCGGCAGGATCGGCAGGAGGTTGAAGACGCCGAAGCCGAAGGTGGCCCAGAGGCCGTCGCGCCAGGCGACGTACAGCAGGGTGCCCTGCTCCAGGCTCCCGACGAACAGTCCTGCGAGCAGGATCAGCCCGCCGAGGCCGAACCCGGCGATGGGCCCGGCCAGGCTCGTGACCAGGCTGGACCACGGGCCCATGCCGCCCTCGGCCGAGGTGACCCCGCCCATGCCGTACAGGAGGATCGACGGCTTGCGGCCAAAGGTCAGGAAGGCCACCGCATGCCCGAGCTCGTGCACGAGGATGCAGAAGGCGGCCACGAACACCCAGACCAGGACCTCGTTCAGCGTGACGCCGGGCCGGTAGCCGAACAGGGCCAGGATGATGAGCAGCGAGGGGTCCAGGCGGATGGGGATCGGGCCGAGGCGTCCGAGGCTGATGCCCTGCCCGACGGTGGCGACCACCTCAGGCCCCTTCCGCCGGGTCGGCGTGGCTGCTCTTCGGGCCGGCGGTGCGGACCTTCTCGACGTGGCTCAGGGCCTCCTGGAGCTCGGTCAGCCACTCGGCCTCGTGCTGGCCCACGAGCCGGACGCACCACGCCAGCGCCTCGCTCCGGCTGCGGGCGATGCTGGCGTCGACCAGCACGTCGAGCACCTCGCGCTCGGTGAGCCGCAGCCGGGTCATGACGGGTACGGAGAGGCTCGTGAACAGGACCCGCACCGGCCCGCACGTGGCGCCCCAGGAGACCTTCCGACCGAAGAGGCGCTCGGCCTCGACCGCCACCTTCGTCCTGGCCTCCCGGCTGGCCTCCCGGAAGCGGTGGACCTGGGCGGCGCAGGCCGCGGTGCGGACCCCCTCGGACGTGCCTCCCGGAAGCTCGGGCTCGGGCACCGGACCAACCAGGAGGACCTCCTCCCGGTCAACCCGCACATCGATCGGCCCCGCATAGAGATCGGGGGGCAGGGAGGAGGCGAACCATTGCGCCACCTCGTCCCGGACCGACGTGCGCTCCACCCAGTGCAAGGTAGTCGTACCCCTTCGGGCAGGCGGCTTCCCCTATTCTCAGCGACTGTGGACGACGCTGAGCTGGTGCGAGCGGCACGAGCCGGAGACCAGTCCGCCTTCGTCGCCATCTTCGATCGTCACGCGGCGCGGGTCCACGACCTGGCGCTGGCCATGCTGCGCGACCGCAGCGCCGCCCTCGAGGTCGTCGAGAGCACGTTCCTCGAGGCCAGCCTCCGGCTGCACGGCCTCGAGGAGGAGCACCGGCTGCCCGTCTGGCTCCTCGCCGTCACCCGCCGCAACGGCGCCCTGCGCGCCGGACCGACCGCCGGCCCCGACCGCCAGCCGGCCCTCCCGAACGACGACCCGGAGCGCGTGCACCTGGCCGGGCTGGTGTGGGAGGCCGTGGCCGACCTCCCCCTGCGCGACCGCACCCTCCTCGACCTCGACCTCCGCCAGGGCCTCGACGGCCACGACCTGGCCGACGCCCTCGGCGTCACGCTCAGCCAGGGGCACGACCTCCAGGGCCGCATGCGCGACCGGATGGAGAAGGGGCTCTCGGGCTACCTCATCGCCCGCACCTCCAACGGGCGCTGCCCCGACCTCGCCAAGGTCCTGAAGGGCTGGGACGGTCGCTTCACGCCGAGGGAGTCCCACCGGATCGCCGACCACGTCGACGGCTGCCGCATCTGCAACGAGGCCCGCTTCGCCCTCCCGTCGCCGTTCGCCCTCTATGCCGCCGCCCTTCCGGCACCGTTCCCTGCGGCGGTCCGCGCCCGGGTCGTCGAGCGCCTCGTGCTCCCGGGCGACCCACACGCCGCCGGCGGGCTCCCGCCGTCCGTGCCGCAGCCGGCGGCTGTCTCGGCCCCCTACCAGTCGCCTCTGCCGGCGGCCGCCGCCTACCAGAGCCCGATGCCGGCTCCCGAGGCGTCGCCCTTCCAACAGCAGCCGCCCGACGGCGCCGGCTACGCGGACCCGGCCCCCTACCCGGGCCCATCAGGCTTCTCCCCGGGGGCCCAGCCCTACCCCGAGCCCGCTCCCTCCTCGGCGGATCCCGCCGACCCGTCGGCCGCCGCCCACCCGGAGACGGCGGCCTACCCAGAGGCCGCCCCCTACCCAGAGGCCGCCCCCTACCCGGACGCCTCCGCCGACCCCCAGCCGTCGGAGCCCGCT
>JBKJUI010000298.1:0-13888 GCA_046590775.1 Acidimicrobiales bacterium | reverse complement strand
CTCGGGTAGACCAGCCTTCCCGGGACTGTCGCTGTCACGGCGGGATGGCACGCTGGGCGGGCTCTCCGGCTCTCGGCTTCCCCTTCGCCACACGTCGCTCCCCTTCGAGGAGAACCGCATGCCACCCCTCAACCTCGCCGTGATCTCCGGCGCCCTGGCCCGGCCGCCCGAGCCCCGCCTGCTGCCCGACGGGCGCACCGTCTGGGAGCTGGACGTTGCCGTCCGCCCCGAGGGGCGGGCTGCGACCAGCGTCCCGGTCTCGTGGTCGGCGCCGTTGGGCGTCGACCCGGCCTCCTGGTCCCCGGGTGACGAGGTGGTCGTGGTGGGCGCCGTCCGGCGGCGCTTCTACCGGGCCGGTGGGGCCACCGTCAGCCGCACCGACGTGCTGGCCGCCTCCGTGGTGCCGGCCCGCCAGCGCAAGCGGGCCACGGCGGCGCTGGCCCAGGCCCTGGCCCCCCTGCGCTCCGGCTAGCCCGGCCGTTCGGCCGGTCATGGCCCTGGTCGGTGGCGATAGGCTTTCCCTTCATGGCTGACATCGCTTCCCTGCTGGGTGCCGAGGCTGACGACCTGCTGAACCACGAGTGCAAGGGCATCACCAGGGACGAGATCAACCTCCCGGGCCCCGACTTCATCGATCGCGTCCATCGGGACAGCGACCGGCCCATCCCCGTGCTGCGCAACCTCCAGCTGATGCTCAACACCGGTCGCCTGGCCGGCACGGGCTACACCTCGATCCTGCCGGTCGACCAGGGGATCGAGCACTCGGGCGCGGCCAGCTTCGCCAAGAACCCGCAGTACTTCGACCCGGCGAACCTGGCCGAGCTGGCCCTCGACGCCGGGTGCAGCGCCTTCGTATCCACCTTCGGGGCCCTCGGGATCATCGCCCGTCGCTACGCCCACAAGATCCCGCTCATCGTCAAGCTCAACCACAACGAGCTGATCACCTACCCGAACCAGTTCGACCAGGTCATGTTCGGGTCGGTGCGCCAGGCCGCCGACCTCGGTGCCGTCGGGGTCGGGGCCACCATCTACTTCGGCTCGGACCGGGCCACCCGCCAGATCCAGGAGGTGTCCGAAGCCTTCGCCCAGGCCCACAGCCTCGGGATGTTCACGGTCCTGTGGTGCTACCTGCGCAACTCGGCCTTCAAGACCGAGGCGGGCGACGACCACGCCGCCGCCGACCTCACCGGCCAGGCCGACCACCTGGGGGCCACCATCCAGGCCGACATCATCAAGCAGAAGCTGCCGGAGCGCAACGGCGGGTACACCCGGCTCAAGGGGTACGGCAAGACCGATCCACTGGTCTACGACACTCTCACCACCGACCACCCGATCGACCTCACCCGCTGGCAGATCGCCAACGCCTACATGGGCCGCATCCCCACCATCAACTCGGGCGGCGAGTCCAAGGGCCAGGGCGACGTCGAGCAGGCCGTGCGCACGGCCGTCATCAACAAGCGGGCCGGTGGCATGGGCCTGATCGTGGGCCGCAAGGCCTTCCAGCGGCCGAGGGCCGAGGGCGTCGCCCTCCTCAACGCCCTGCAGGACGTCTACCTCGACGACTCGGTGACGGTGGCCTAGGCCAGGTCCCGGAAGACCAGGCCGGTCCTCGGCTTGGGCCAGAAAAACGTGGTCTTCGGCGGCATGCGCTCGCCGCCCTTGCCGGTGGCGGCGATCTGGCTGACGGTGGCCGGGCGGAGCAGGACGGCGGCGTCGGCCTCGCCCTTGCGCACGGCGTCGGCCACGATGCCGGCTCCGTGCTGGAAGCGCACGGTGGGGATCTCCTTGCCCTGCGCGGCCAGGCCCTGGAGGGCGACGTCGAGCCGCGAGGAGTCGAGGTCGTCACCTGCCTCGGCCGAGGTCCCCGAGCGGGGATAGGCCAGCCACAGTCCGTCGGGCAGCACCAGTCCGAGCGACCCGTCGTCGACCATGGCCTCGGGAAGCTGCTCGGCGTCGTCGACGGGCGCCGCCGTGATCTGGAACCACGTGGCCATGTCGGTCCGCAGGTCGAGGTTGGGAGGCAGGTCGTCCAGGAGTCGGTGGATCGGGTGCACGGCGAGCTCCTCCTCGGCCAGCTCGACCAGGTAGGCCAGGATGGCCGGAGCCCCCGGGGCGGCGCCGTCCTCGGTCCGGTAGGTGTTCCCCACCTCGAAGCGGTGGTGGCCGTCGGCGATCAGCACCGGCTGGGCCGCCACCGCGGCCGTGACCTCGGCCACCCGGTCGGCGTCGTCGAGGCGCCACAGCTGGTGGACCACACCTTCGTCGTCGACGGCCCGGGCCAGCGACTCGAGCCCATCGGGCCGCACGGCGGCGGCCAGTCGCCCACCCGACGCCGACAGGCCCCAGATGGGGGAGAGGTTGACCTCGGTGGCGCGGAGGATTCCGAGGCGGTCGGCCTTGTCCTTGGAGGTCGTGCGCTCGTGGGGCAGGATGCCTTCGCCCGGCGCTTCGAGCTCGAGGGCGCCCAGGACCCCGGTGGTGGCCTGGTCGCCGGCCGTCATGCGGTAGACGTAGAACCCGGGCGCCCCGTCGCGCACGAGCGTCCCGTCGGCCAGCCAGGCCCGGAACCGCTCGGCGGCGCCGGCGTGGCCGTCGGATGGCAGCTCGAGGCGGACGGCGTTGTGCGGCGAGCGGGCCTCGAGGGCGGCCCGCTCGTCGGGACCGATGACGTCGTAGGGCGGAGCCACCAGGTCCGAGGGGTTCCCGGCGGCCTCGGCGTAGCGGACGGCGGGGAATGGCTCGAAGCGGGGCACCCGCCTAGCCTCGCACGGCCGTGGAGGAGGCATGGATGCTGGACCTGGACGGCGTGCTGTGGCGGGGAAAGGACCCCGTCCCCGGTTCGGCCGAGGCCGTGGCCCGCCTCCGGGCCGCTGGGTACCGGGTCGGCTTCCTCACCAACAACTCCTTTACCAGCGTGGCCGACCTGCTGAAAAAGCTGGCGGACATGGGTGTGCCGGCCGAGGCGGACGACGTCTGCAACTCGGCGCAGGCCGCCGCCGGGCTCCTCGAGCCGGGCAGCAAGGCCCTGGTCGTGGGCGGGGCCGGCATCATCGAGGCCCTGGCCGCCCGTGGGGTCGAGGTGGTCAGCGACGGGAGCCCGGTCGACGCCGTCGTCGTCGGCTTCGACTCCGACTTCGACTACAAGAAGCTGACCGCCGCCTTCCGCGCCGTCAGCGCCGGCGCCCGCCTGATCGGTACCAACGACGACGCCACGTTCCCCACACCGAACGGCGAGCTGCCGGGCGGCGGCTCGATCGTCGCCGCCGTGGCCTACGCCTCGGGCGTGACCGCCGAGATCGCCGGCAAGCCCAATGCTCCGTCCGGCCGCCTCCTGGTCGAGCGACTGGGCGAGATCTCCTGGCTGGTGGGCGACCGCCCCGACACCGACGGCGGGATGGCCGTCGCCATCGGCGCAAGGTTCGGACTGGTCCTGTCGGGCGTCACCTCGTCAGCCGACGGCGCTGACCCGGAGCCCGACGCCGTCGCCCCCGACCTGGCGGCGATGGTGGACCAGCTCCTGTAGGCCGCAGGCCGGCGGCCGGCGCTGGCCTTCGCCCGGTACCGCACTGATCTGTCGGCCTGCCGGCCGGCTGCCTTGGGCTCCGCTCGGCCCTGAGAAGCCGGCCGAGCAGTCAGAAGACGAAGATCGGCTCGCGGCGGCTTCCTTGGAGCAGCGGGATCTTCGCCTTCTGAGGTCCGCAGGCCGGCGGCCGGCGCTGGCCTTCGGCCGGTACCGCACTGATCTGTCGGCCTGCCGGCCGGCTGCCTTGTGCTCCGCTCGGCCCTGAGAAGCCGGCCGAGCGGTCACTGCCAGGCGGGCGAGAAGGCCGGGGGTTTCGGGGTCGTGGTGCGAACGAGGGCGCCGACGGCCATGCCGAACAGGAAGCCGCCGACGTGGGCGGCGTAGGCCACGCCGTCGCTACCGCCCAGGAACTGACTGACGAACCAGAAGCCCAGGAACAGCCAGGCTGGCAGCGGCACCGGGATGATGACGACGAGCCCGAGGATGCGGGCGCGTGGGAAGAGGACCAGGTAGGCGCCCATCACCCCGGCGATGGCGCCGGATGCGCCGATCAGCGGCACCACCGAGCTCGGGGAGGTGAGCACGAAGGCCAGCGTGGCGGCGATGCCGGCGGCCATGTAGAAGAGCAGGTAGCGGATCCGGCCCCAGCGGTCCTCGAGGTTGTTGCCGAAGATCCACAGGAAGAGCATGTTGAAGGCCAGGTGGGTCAGGGAGCCGTGGAGGAACAGGGACGTGAGCATGGCCAGGTAGACGTTCTTCTGGGGGAAGCACTGCGCCTCGAAGTCGCCCGCCAACCGGATCCGACCACCGTCGCGGGTGGCGGTCACCCCTTGGCACGAGACGGCAGCCGCCGGGTTGGCGTCGAAGACCTCGCGCACGGTGGCGGGCTCCCCACTGGTCAGCTCCTCGGGGATGGCCGCCTTCGAGTACGTGAAGCGGTTGGCGCTGAGGTCGAGCATGGCGCCGTCCGAGGGCGGCTGCACCCAGAAGTACACCAGCACGCACGTGACGATCAGGGCGAGGGTGACCCAGGCCCGCCGCCGCGTGGGGTTGAAGTCCTTCAGCGGGATCACGAGCGAACCCTAGGCAGGACGGGCCACGGAAGCCTTGGAGGCACCGAGGCCCTTGCGTAGGCTGCGGCCATGGCCAACACCGACGCCCTCAAGAAGTACCTGGACGCCGGGATGGCGTTCACCCAGCTCACCCGGGACCGCGCCGAGCATGTGGTCAAGGACCTCGTTGCCGCCGGCGAGCTGCAGCGAAGCCAGGCCAAGGAGGCCATCGACGAGCTGCTCGACCGCAGCAAGAAGAACGCCGAGACGCTGGCCGACCAGGTGCGCAAGGAGGTCGAGAGCCAGCTCGAGAGCCTCGGCCTGAAGGGGCGAGGCAGGGGCTCCGGGTCGGAGGCGACCCCGGCGAAGGCGGCGCCGGCCAAGAAGGAGAAGGCCGAGGACGAGGCCGAGGACAAGGCGGCGCCGGTCAAGCAGGCAGCCTCGTCGGCGGCTCCGGCCAAGGCGCCCAGGAAGGCGACCGGCGACCGAGCGGCACGCACCCCGACGAGCGGCGAGCTCCCGGGCAAGAAGGCGGCCGGCGGCAACGGGAAGGCGGCGCCGGCGAGGAAGGGCGCCGGCTCGGCCGGCGGGAGCACACCGGGCGAGCTGCCGGCCAAGAAGGTCGCGAGCGGCGACGGCGGGAAGGCCGCCGCGGCGAAGAAGTCGGCGTCCGGCAGCGGCAAGATGCCCGTGAGCGGTGAGCTTCCGGCGAAGAAGGCCGCAGGGCAGAAGGCGGCGCCGGCCAAGAAGGCGGCCAAGGCGGGCGGCGGCCAGGCGGGATCGGGCAACGAGATGCCGGCCAAGAAGACCACCAAGAAGCAGGGCTGAGGCGCCTGGGCTCGACCATGGCCGCACGCCGGCGCCTCGACGCCGAGCTGGTGCGGCGGGGACTGGTGACGAGCCGCCAGCAGGCGCAGGAGGCCATCGAGTCCGGCCGGGTGCTGGTCGGCGGGGCGCCGGCGGCCAAGGCGGCCCGCCTGGTCAGCCCGGCGGAGCCGGTCGTCCTCCAGGGACCGGGGCCGGCGTTCGTGTCGCGCGGCGGCCGCAAGCTGGAGGGCGGCCTCGACGGATTCGGGATCCGCCCGAAAGGCCTGCGCTGCCTCGACGCCGGGGCGTCGACCGGCGGGTTCACCGACTGCCTCCTGCAGCGGGGCGCCGCCCACGTGGTGGCCGTCGACGTGGGTTCGGGGCTCCTCCACGAGCGCATCCGCACCGACCCGAGGGTCACGGTGATCGAGCGCACCAACGTCCGATCGCTCGACCTGGGCGAGCGCTTCCCCCTCGTCGTGGCCGATCTGTCCTTCATCTCGCTGCGGACGGTGGCGCCGGCGCTCGTGGCCCACGCCGCCGCTGACCTCGTGGTCCTGGTGAAGCCCCAGTTCGAGGCCGGCCGGGCCGAAGCCTCTCGAGGTCGCGGGGTCATCACGGATCCGGCGGTGCACGAGCGTGTGCTGGAGGAGGTAGCCGTCGCGTTCGCCGATCTCGGAGCGGTCAAGATGGGGGTCATGCGCTCGCCGGTCACCGGGGCCGACGGCAACGTCGAGCTCTTGCTGCACCTGTCCGTCGCCGGCGGCCCCGGGGACGGCTGACGTGGCGACCATCGCCTTTTTGCCGCACCACGAGCGCGTTGAGGCCGTCGACCTGGCCAGGCGGGCCATCGCGCGCCTCGAGGCGCTCGGTCACAGCTGCCGGGTGCCGGCGGGGGATGCCAAGGCCACCGGGCTCGAGGCGTGGGCGGTGCCCGAGGACGCCCTGGTCGTCAGCCTCGACCTCGCGGTGAGCCTCGGGGGTGACGGGACCATGCTGCGCACCATCGACCTCGTCGGCCGCCATGACGTCCCGGTTCTAGGGGTGAACGTGGGTCACCTGGGCTACCTCACCGAGGTGGAGCCGGACATGCTCGACGTGGCACTCGACCGGTTCCTGGCCGGCGACCACCTGCTGGAGGAGCGCATGCTCCTCGAGGTGTCGGTGGCCACAGCCGGCTCCGAGCCGGTCGTCGTGCGCTACGCCATGAACGAGGCGGTCGTGCGCTCCGCCGGCACCCACGTCGTGCGGCTCGAGGTGTCGATCGCCGGGGACCTGTTCACCACCTACGCGGCCGACGGCCTCATCGTGGCCACGCCGACCGGGTCGACCGCCTACAACCTGGCGGCCCGCGGGCCCATCGTCGCCCCCGAGCTGCAGGCCTTCGTCGTCACCCCCGTCGCCCCTCACCAGCTGTTCGACCGGTCGCTGGTGCTCAGCCCCGAGGACGACGTGCGCATCGCGCTGCTGGACTGGCGGGCGGCCCGCCTGCTGTGCGACGGCGTCGAGATCACCACCCTGGCCCCGGGCGACTCGGTCACCTGCCGGCGCGGCCCCTGGCTGGCCAAGGTCGTCACGTTCGGCCGCCGCAACTTCCGGGGGATCCTCCGCAAGAAGTTCGGCCTGGAGGACCGGTAGTGCTGGTCGAGCTGCGAGCCCGGGAGCTGGGCGTCATCGCCGACCTGACGCTCGTGCTCGGGCCGGGCCTCACCGCCATCACGGGGGAGACCGGTGCCGGGAAGACCCTGGTCGTCGAGGCCATCGACCTGCTGGTCGGCGGCCGGGCCGACCCGGGCGCGGTGCGGGCGGGCGCCACCGAGGCCACCGTCGAGGGCCGCTTCGTCGTCGAGCCCGCCGGCTCCGGAGGCAGAACAGAGCCCGCCGGCGTAGGCGACCTGGTCGAGCGGGTGCTGCGGCGGACGGTGCCGGCCAAGGGTCGCAGCCGGGCCCACGTCGACGGGTCGATGGCCACCGCCGCCGAGCTGGCCGAGCTCGGGAGGGAGCTGGTCGACCTGCACGGCCAGCACGCCCACCAGTCGCTGCTCCACCCGGCCACCCAGCGGGCCGCCCTCGACGCCTTTGGCGCTGTCGACACCACCAAGCTGGTCGCCGCCCGGCGTCGGCTGGCCGACCTCGATGCCGTGCTGGCCGAGCTCGGCGGCTACGCCCGGGCCCGGGCCCGCGAGGTGGACCTGCTGCGCCACCAGGTGGCCGAGCTCGACGCTGCCGCCATCGCCGACGCCGACGAGGATGTCGCCCTGGCCGCCGAGGAGGACCTCCTCGGCGACGCCGAGGCCTCTCGGGCGGCTGCGGCCGCGGCCTACGGGACCCTGGCCGACGACCTCGGCGCCGCCGACTCCCTGGGGCTCGCCGTGGCCGCGGTGCACGGGCGGGTCCCGCTGGCCGCCCTGGAGCAGCGCCTCCGGGGCCTGGCCGCCGAGGTGGCCGACGCCGCCGGCGAGCTGCGCGACCTGGCCGAGTCGCTCGAGGCCGACCCCGCCCGGCTGGAGGCCATCCGCGAGCGCCGGCAGCTCCTCCTCGACCTGCGCCGCAAGTACGGCGCCGACCTCGCCGAGGTCATCGACTTCGCCGCCCAGGCCGTCGACCGCCTCCGCCACCTGGAGCAGCTCGAGGCCCGCGCCGCCGGGCTCGACGGCGAGCGGGCCGCCGCCGTGAGCGAGGTGGCCAGCGCCGCCGCCGGGGTGCGCCGGCAGCGCCAGGCGGGGGCGCCACGGCTGGCCGGGGCCGTGCAGTCCAGGCTGGGCGAGCTGGCGATGGGAGGGGCCCGGCTCACCGTCGAGGTCGGCGGCGAGGACGGGGCCGATGTCATGTTCCTCCTGGCCGCCAACCCCGGTGAGCCGGCGGCGGCGCTGGCCAAGGTGGCGAGCGGTGGCGAGCTGGCGCGGGCCATGCTCGCCCTGCGGCTGGTGCTGGCGGGCGTGCCCGGCGGGCCCACCGAGCGGGAGACGGCGGGCCGGGCGGGGTCGGTCCCCACCCTGGTGTTCGACGAGGTGGACGCCGGCATCGGCGGCGAGGCGGCTCTGGCCGTGGGCCGATCGCTCGCCGCCCTCGGCCGAAGCCACCAGGTGCTCGTGGTCACCCATCTGCCGCAGGTGGCCGCCTTCGCCGACCAGCAGGTGGTGGTCGAGAAGCACGAGGCCGCCGGCCGCACGATCTCGACGGTGACCGTGGCGGACGGCGACGGCCGGGTGCGCGAGCTGGCCCGCATGCTCTCGGGCCACCCCGACGCCGCTCCCGCCCGGGCCCACGCCGTGGAGCTCCTGCGGGCGGCGGCCAGACCGCCCTCGGCCCCGCAGGAGGGTGCGGCCTGATGGCCATCGCCAAGCGGGACGAGGACGCGACGTCGACCGTGGTCACCGCCGCGGCACGCGTCGACCGGGTCACCAAGCGCCTGGTCACCCGCCTCGAGGGGGGAGAGGTGGCGATCATCGACCACGCCGACCTCGACCGGGCCGCCGCCGAGGCGCTGCTGGCCGGCAAGGTCAGGGCCGTCGTCAACGCCGCCCCGTCGACCACCGGTCGCTATCCGAACATGGGGCCCCTGCTGCTCGCTCGGGCCGGGGTGCTGGTGGTCGACCGGGCGGGCCGTGACCTCCTCAACGCTGTGCGCGAGGGCGACATCGTCACCGTGCGGGGCGGCGAGGTGCTCGTCGGAGGTCGCGTCGTCGCCAGCGGGGTGGCGCAGGGGGTGGGCAGCCTCGAGGCGGCGCACAGCCTGGCCAAGGAGCGGCTGGGCGAGGAGCTGGACCACTTCGCCGAGAACACCCTCGAGTACCTGAAGCGCGAGCGCCACGTGATGCTCGAGCGACCGGCCCCGCCCGACCTGGGCATCGACATGAAGGACCGTCACGTCCTCGTCGTGGTGCGGGGCTCGTCGACCGAGGCCGACCTGGCCGAGCTCATGCCCTACATCAGGGAGATGCAACCCGTCCTGATCGGCGTCGACGGGGGCGCCAACGCCCTGCTGAAGCGCGGGCTGAAGCCGGACCTGATCGTCGGCGACTTCGACTCGGCCACGCCCGAGGTGCTGCGGGCGGGAGCCAAGCTGGTCGTGCACGCCTACGCCGGCGGGGCGGCGCCGGGGAGCGCACGGCTGCGGGAGATGGGCCTCGAGCACATCTGCTACGAGTCGCCGGGGGTCAGCGAGGACGTGGCCATGCTCCTCGCCTGGGAGAAGGGGGCCGAGCTGATCGTCGCCGTCGGCACCCATGCCTCGATGGACGAGTTCCTGGACAAGGGCCGGGCCGGCATGGCCTCGACCTTCCTCACCCGGCTGCTCCTGGGCAGCGTGCTGGTCGACGCCAAGGGTGTGGGCCGCCTCTACGCGACCCGGGTGCGCAAGACCGACCTCGCCTTCTTCATCGGGGCGGCCATGCTGGTCATCCTCGTGGCCGTCCTCTTCGTCCCCCAGACCCGGCTGTTCGCCGACAGCCTGTGGTTCGTGCTGGTCGAGAAGCTGCGGCACCGGGGGTAGGCCGTGATCAACTTCCGCTACCACCTGGTGTCGCTCACGGCTGTCTTCCTGGCACTGGCCGTCGGCATCCTCCTCGGGGCCTCCGTCGTGAACGGCGGCCTGGTCGACGGCCTCCGGGGCCAGCTCGGCTCGGTGAAGCAGGACGTCGGGCGGGTCGACCAGCAGAACCAGCTGCTCCGCAAGGAGCTGGACACCTGGGACGACTTCTCCACCAAGGCGGCGCCGGGGATCCTGGCCGGCCGCCTGCAGGGGGTCCCGGTCCTCCTGATCGGCGTGCGGGGCATCAACGCCGACCGGGTCGAGGAGCTTCGATCCGACCTCGTCAGCGCTGACGCCCGCCTGCAGGGAACGCTCTGGCTGACCTCGAAGCTGCGGCTGGACCGGCAGGAGAACGTCCGGGTGCTCTCCGACACCTTCGACCTCGGCACCACCGATGCCGAGGTGGTCCGCCGGGCGGTGCTCAACCGGCTGGCCAGGGAGCTGGTGGGCGGCGCCGGCTCGCCGAGCACCACGGTGGCCGTGCCGAACGGCGCGGCCACCACCCTGCCTGGCGCCACCACGACCACGCCGATCGTGGCCCCCCGGGGCGGGGTGCTGGCTGCGCTGGCGGGCGGCAGCTTCGTCGACATCGACAGCCCCGACGCCGGGCGGTTCGACGCCAATCTGCCGATCCCCGCCGGCACCCGCTTCGTGGTGGCCAGCGGCGAGGGGGCCGACGTCCCCGACGCCCAGGGCGCCATCGCCGTGGTCCGAGCGCTGGCCGAGGCGTCCGGCACCAGCACCCGCGTGGTGGCGGTCGAGCCCGGACGACCGGCCCAGGGCCGTGACCCCGAGGTGCGGGCCCGCTTCATCGGGCCCACGCGGGCCGAGGGCAAGGAGCTCGACGCCCGCGTCTCGACGGTGAACAACGTCGAGGACTTCCGCGGTCGCGTGGCGACGGTCCTCGCCCTGGTCGACCTCGGCGTGGGCCGGGTCGGCCACTACGGCGTCGGCTCGGGTGCCGACCGCCTCGTGCCCGAATCGGGATGAGCACGGTCGCCCTGGTCCCCGCCTTCCGGCGAGCGGACCGGGTGGGGGCCACGGTGCGCGGGCTGCTGACGCTGGTCGAGCGCGTCGTCGTCATCGACGACGGGTCGAACGACCGGGGCGCGACGGCGGCGGCGGCCAGGGAGGCGGGCGCCACCGTGATCGTGCTGCCGGTGAACCGGGGAAAGGGCGGGGCGCTGGCCGCCGGCATCGCGGCCACGCCGGAGGCGGTGACCTACCTCCTGGTCGACGCCGACACGGCCACCACGGCCGCCGCCACTGGACCGCTGCTGGCGGCCCTCGACCAGGGTGCCGAGCTGGCCATCGGCGTCCTCCCCCCGGCGGGCGGCCGCGGCGGGTTCGGCGCCGTGCGGGGCGTGGCGGCCTGGGGCTTCCGTCGGGCGTGCGGGTTCGAGGCGGCGGCGCCGCTGTCCGGCCAGCGGGCCGTGCGTGCCCCCCTCCTGCGCTCGCTGGAGCCGGCCGACCGGTTCGGCGTCGAGGTCGGGATGACCGTCGACGCCGTGCGGGGCGGTGCGCACGTGGTCGAGGTGCCGGTCGAGGTCGACCACGCCCACACCGGTCGGAGCGTGGCCGGCTTCTCCCACCGGGCGGCGCAGGGCTACGACCTAATCCGGGCCCTGTGGCCCAGGCTGCTGGCCGAGCCGGCCCGGCGGTGGCTGCTCGTCGGGGCCGCCGTCGCCGTGGTCGCGCTGGCGGCGGTGGGCGCCACGGCGTCGGCACCGAAGGGGGCGGCCCTCGGGCCGGCCGACGGTGTGGTGCTGGTGGCTGCTCCGCCGACGCTGCGCCTCGACGACCTCGAGGCGCCGGGCCGACCCGAGCTGACGGCGCTGGCCGGCCGCCGGGGCGCGGTGGCCGCGGCGAACGTCGACGTCCCCGGGCACAGCGCCTGGTCCACCTGGGCGACCGTCGGTGCCGGCGCCAAGCTTCGGGCCGAGCCGCCGACCCGGGAGCCCGATTCCGAGCGGCCCTTCCGGGTGCTCGACGCCGAGGACGGGCAGGGTCGTCTGGGCGACGCGTTGCACCGGGCCGGCAGGACCACCTCCTTCGTCGGCTCCGGCCCGACGTCACCCGTCCGGCTGGCCGTCGCCGACGCGGCCGGTGAGACCGACCGGGCGGCGACCGCCGCCTCGCTGGGGGCGGCCGGCCTGGTGAACCGGTCGCGCTTCGACCTGGCCGCCGGAACGGCCGTGGTGGCCCTCGACGCCACGGGCCTCGACCCCGGCGGCCTCGAGGACCTGCTGGCCGGGCTGCGGCCCCGGGGCGACGAACGGCGCCTCCTCCTCCTGGTCACCCCGGCCGACCCGGGCGGGACCTTCGGGCTGCGCCCCCTGCTGGCGTCGGGCCCAGGGGCCCCGGCCGGGCGGCTGACGTCACCCTCGACCCGACGGGAGGGCCTGGTGCTGCTGTCCGACGTGGCCCCGACGGTCCTCGCCGCCCTCGGGCTCCCCGTGCCCGACGACATGGACGGACGGCCCCTCCGACGCCTGGCGGCGCCGCCCGAGGTCGGCGGCCTGGTCGAGGCCGACCGGCTGGCCCGCCAACGCACCTCGGTGTGGGACCCGGCCCTGCTGGCGGTGGTGCCCCTCCACCTGTCCACCTATGCCTGGGCCTGGCTCCGGCGGCACCGGCGGGTCGTCCGACGACGGGAGACGAGGGCGCTGCACCACCTGGGTCTCGGGCTGGTGGGATGGCCGCTGGCCACGTGGCTGGTGAGGGCGGTGCCGGGCTCGGGCGCCCTCGGGCGGGAGGCGGTGCTGCTGGCTCTGGCCCTCGACGCACTGGTCGTGGCCCTGGCCTGGCGGCTGGGGCGGGGCCGGGGCCTGGCGCCCCTCGCCATCGTGCTGGCGGCCACGATCGCCCTGGTCACCCTCGACCTCGGCCTGGGCGGCGAGCTCCAGCTCTCGAGTGCCTTTGGCAACGCCGCCCACACCGCAGGTCGCTTCACCGGCCTCGGCAACGCCGCCTTCGCCGTCTACGCCGCCTGCACCCTGCTCGCCGTGCACTGCGCCCGCCGCCGAGCCCCGTGGATGGTGGCCCTCCTCGTGCTGGTGGCGCTCACCGACGCCCTCCCGCCCCTCGGTGACGACATCGGCGGTGCGCTGACCCTGGCCCCCATCTTCACCCTGGCCGTCGTCGCCCTCTGGGGCCGGCTCTCACCCCGGGCGCTCCTCCTGGCCGCCGCCACCACCGCCACCGTGCTCGTCCTGGCCCTGGCCGTCGACCTGGCCCGTCCCCCCGAGGAGCGCACCCACCTGGCCGGCTTCGTGACCGGCGACAGCGGCGCCTCGGTGGGCGGCAAGCTGACCCAGAACCTCGGCACCTACGCGGCCATCCCGCCCCTGGTGCTGGTGGTGGCCATCACCCTCGGCCTCGCCGTGCTGCTGTGGCGCGGCCGCTTCACCTGCGCCCTTCCCCCCGGCTCCCCGGCCCGGATCGGAATCGCCGCCGCCCTGGCCCTCGCCCTGGCCGGCAACCTCCTGAACGACAGCGGTCCCATCGTCACCCTGCTGGCCATGAGCATCCTCGCCCCCTCCCTGGTCGTGCGAGCCGCCGCCGCCGCCGAGCCCCCACCGGCGCTGCTGCTGCCAGCCGTACCGGCGAGTACCTGACCGCCCACGCCGGACGCTCCTGCCCGAGCGGAGGGTGCGGTGGGAGCGGACGGTCGTGCCGCTTCTGCGCGGGCGGGGCGTGACGTCGGGGCCGAGGCTGTTGTCCGGGCAGCCGAGGCGGTGAGGGCTGACGTTCTGCCACGAGTGCCTGCGCTCTGGCGCGTCAGCTGTCCGCGTCCGGGCTCAGTGTTCTGGCGCGGCAGTTGTCCGTGGCGGTCTGGCGCGCCAGTTGTCCTCGTCCGGGTGCGGTGTTCTGGCGCGCCAGTTGTCCGTGGGGGTCTGGGCGCGCCAACTGGCTTCATCCGGGCGGGGGGGCGCTGGCTGACGGAGTGCGGTGGCGCTGCGTCGTAGTTTT
>JBKJUI010000137.1:0-3273 GCA_046590775.1 Acidimicrobiales bacterium | reverse complement strand
GTGTCGGTGTTGTTGGCCGTGTCGACGTCGAACTGCGACCCGGGTGCGGGCGTCACCGTGGCCGTGATCGTGAGCGTCTCGCCCTTGGTGCTGCCCCTGACCGTGATGGGCAAGGTGATGTTGCCGCCGGCGTTGGGGGCGATGTCACCGGTGATGGTGCAGACGGCCTGGGTCTTGGCGGCGTTGATCGTGCAGCCCGTTGCCGTGCGGATCTCGCCCCCGGTGCCCGAGAGGTTGATCGTCACGGTCTTGGTCCCCGTGGACGGGTCCGGGCCGAGGTTGCCAATGGTGACCGTGAGGTCGGCGTCCTGGTTCTTCTGGGCGTTTTGGGTGTCGGGCGTCACCGACACGGTGAGGTCGGCGTCGGGCCGGAGCTCGAAGTCGCTCGAGGCGCTGAGGTTGGTGACCGGCAGGGCACTGATGAACGAGGCGGTGACGGGGAGGTCGACGCCCGCCTTCACCGTGGCGGCGCTCAGCACGGTGACGGGCACGGTGAGCGTCCGGTTCTGGTTGGTCCCGATCGTGGTGTAGGTGGCGGCCACGGTCTGGGCGACTGCCCCGGGCGTCGGCGGGACCGCAACAGGGGTGAAGGCCGCGCCGGGCGCTGTGGGCGTCCCGACGGACATCCCGACCGGGACGACGACGGTGATCACGCCCGTCGTCAGCGGCTCGCCACCGCTCGGGTTGGTCAGCGTGGCCACGAGGTCGAAGGTCTGGCCCCGGTTGACGGTGCCGCTGGGCGGCGCCAGCGTGAGGATGGGCTGGACGCGCACCACGGTGAAGGAGCGCCCTGCATCGGTGACCGTGTCGACGGGTCCGCCGCTGGTGCCGGTGGCGTCATAGGTCGCCTGGAAGTGGTAGGTGGCTGTGCCGAGGGTGGCGCCGGTTGGCACGGTGACCGTGATGGTGGCGTTCTTGGTCGTCTCCCCGCTTGCGAAGTTGACCGTCACGGGTGCGCCCGGCGTGGTGCCCTGCGCCGCATCGGCCACCAGCGAGACCTGCACGTTGGTGGCCTGGGCCGTGTTGCCGCTCCGGGTCACCGTGGCCGTGTAGTCGATCGTCTGACCCCGTTGCACGTCCGGCGTGGGGGAGGCGGACGGTGCGGTGGTGGTGAGGGCGATCACGGCGTCGCTCGACCCGGGGGCGACCGTGAACGAGCGGTTGGCGCCGACGGTCCGGTCGGTGACGGCGTTGGCATCGGCGCTGTTGGGGTCGTAGGTGACCTCGACGTGGTAGGTGGCGGTTTCAGCCAGGGCTAGGCCGGCGGGGACGTTGACGGTGTACGACACTGTGCGGTCGGCCGTCTCGTTGGCGGCCCAGGTGACGGTCTGCGTCGCAGGGGCGACGACGTTGGTGCCGGCGGCGGCGTTCGCCACGAGGGTGGCCTGGGCGGTCGTGGCCTGGTTGATGAAGGGGTCACTGCGGTGGAGGGTGGCGGTGTAGGTGACGGTGCCGCCACGGCCGCCCGTGGTCGCCGTGGGGGCCGTGGTCGTGATCTCGATCTTCGTCTCGGACGCCGGGTTGAACTGGACGTTGAGGGTCTGCTCGAGCGACGTCATGGGCGAGCCGCCCTGGTTGAGGGTGATGGAGGCGGGGAATCCCGGCGGCGGCGGGGGGACCTCGGCGGTCGTGAGGGGCACGGTCGCCGGAGCCGTGATGGTGCCGCCGATGTCCACGGTGGCGGTGTCGGGGCCGCCGGGCGGGACGTCGTTGATGGTCACCAGGCCCGTGGCCGAGACCGTGCAGGTGCGGGGGTTCCCAGGAGTCCCGTCGGGGGTTGCCGTGCAGCTCGGGTTGAAGGTCCCGGTCAGGCCGCCGACCAGGTTGAGGGTCGCCTGGGCCGTGCCCTCCGTCATCGTGAAGGTGGAGGTGAACGTCGTCGAGGTCCCGCGCGGGATCGTGTTGGCGCCGAGCGCGAACGTTGGCGTGCTGGTGGCGGCCGCGGCGAGCTCGGCCCCGCCGAGGGCGACCGAGGCAACCAGAGCGAGCGCCGCCATGATGCGCCCAGCCCTCAACATCGTGCTGTCAAGCGCGCGTGGCATAGGAGCCGGAGGTTACAGCCTCACGGGACGCGCGGGATAGGTCAAGAGAGCCATCTCGGTACCCAGATCGACCATTCTGTACACCATCGCAGCGAAGAATCACCTGAACGGGCGAGCTCCCCCGGCGCCAACGGCCACCACTCCCAGCGTGCACGCACCTTCGACACGGCCGGCGGCAAGGTTGAGCGCTCCTCCCGGGTCAGCCGCAACGTTCCGGGCGTCGGGTGCGAGGCGATCTGCACCTTCGAGGCGACAACCCAGTCGTTCGTCCCTTGACCCTCGCCTCAGGGTTGAGGGTTGCTGCGGTGATCCGTTCTAGCCTGCGGTTCTTGCATCGCTCTCCCGTGCCTGCGCTCATCGGCGCCAGCGTCGCCGGTCTGGTCGCCCTGGCGATCTCGCCGCTGGCGGCGGTGCTCGGCGGCGGCCTCCTGGTCGTCGTGGGGGCTGTCGTCAGGGCCCGGGGGGACCGGGTTGCCGGGCTGGGCCTGGCCGCCACGGGAGCCGCCCTCTTCGTGGCCGCCGTGCTGCTGCTGGCGCTGGCCGACGCCGGCCAGGACGAGCCGGTGATCCTCGGTCCGAACACCGGGCTCACCCCCGGCACGTAGCGAGTCAGCCCTCCTGGACCAGCTCGACCAGCGTGCCGAAGGCCCCCTTCGGGTGGACGAAGGCCACCGTGGTGCCCCGGCTGCCGGGGCGGGGCCGGTCGTCGATGACCCGGCCACCGGCGTCCTTCACGGCCTGCAACGCCGCCGCGCAGTCGGTGACCCGGTAGGCGATGTGGTGGATGCCCTCGCCCCGGCGCTCGAGGTAGGCGTGCACCGGGGAGTCCTCCCGGGTGGGGGTCAGCAGCTGCACGTAGGACTCGGCCACATTGAGCAGCGCCTCCTCGACGCCGTCGGACTCGACCACCTCGCGGTGGGCCACCTCGGCCCCGAACACCCGGGCGTAGTAGGCGATGGCCGCCTCGAGGTCCCGGACGGCGATGGCGACGTGGTCGATCTCGGTGAGCAGGCCGGTCATGCCGGCAAGTGTCGACGGCGCAGCCCCAGGGCGACCAACCCGGCGATCGCCGCGGCGCGACACCGGGATGGCCAGGCCGTCAGGCGTGGCGGCGGAAGAGGGTGATGCGGTCCTCGCCCACCTGCTCCCGGAAGGCCGGGTCGGTGACGCCGAGCCCGTCGCGGGGCGCCAGGCAGCGGACGCCGATCTTCCCCTCGTGCCGGTTCTGTTG
>JBKJUI010000308.1:0-3714 GCA_046590775.1 Acidimicrobiales bacterium | reverse complement strand
CGCCATCGATCCCGACGCCCGAGCGGCTCTTGCCCGCTGGGCTGCCACCGGCGGCTACGACCGTGCCCTTCAGGCTGTGATCGCCGACGACCCCGACCTCGCTGACCAGTAGCGGCGACGGTGTCGGTCGTCATTGATGACCACCTTCTCCTGACCGTCCTCGCCGGCACCGAGCCGGCCTCGCTCCGAGAAGAGATGACCGACGAGGCCGCCTACACGACCGGCTGTTGGTACTACCGCCTGTCCAGGGCTTCGGCCTCGGGCACAGGAACGGGCTCTCTGTCCGGTGAGTTCGCTGCCCTGGACCCGAGACGCCGATCGCAGGCACAGGCTTCGCTGGAGCGCCTTCCCGATGCCATCGGGCTCATCAGCCTACGGACCGTTGTGCCCGTGATGGCAGCCCTTCGGGTCCAGCGTCAGCTCAACATGCTCACTGCCGAGGCTCTTGCCGTCGCCCTGGTGACCGGCGCGCGCCTCGTCGTCAGCGGCGACTCCCCGCTGCTCGCCGCCGGAGCCGACGACGTCAAGCTCTCATATCTCATGCTCCGGTAGTCATTCCGAGGCTTGCGCCCATGGGCGAGGGTCGTACTGACGATGGGTGAGGTTGTCGAGGTCGCTCCAGCAGTCGTGCTCCCGCCACATGACGTGGTGGGCCTTTGTCCCGCACGAGCCGTCCGGTGCCGACGGCCAGCTCGAGCACCGGTCCGTCACCCGCCGGAGCGCCCAGCGTCTCGATCGCAGCGTCGGTGTGGGGGCCGTGGTGCCAGCTGTCGAACAGGTCGGCGATGCGGTCGCCGTGGGTCTCGGGGCCGAAGCGGTCCATGCCGAGCACGGTTCGCACCCCGTCGGCGTTCCACTGGTTTCCCTCCCGGCGCCGGCACCTGTCAGCATCCGCAGGCCATGGGCCACCGTGTTGCCATCATCGACGGAGACGGGATCGGTCCCGAGGTGGTGGCCCAGGGGCTCCGGGTGGTGGCCGCCGCCGGCATCGTGCTCGAGACCACGGCCTACGACCTCGGGGGCCGCCGCTACCTGGCCACCGGCGAGGTGCTGCCCGACGAGGTGCTCGACGAGCTGCGGGGGTACGACGCCATCTTCCTCGGGGCCATCGGCACCCCCGAGGTGCCGCCCGGGGTGCTCGAGCGGGGCCTGCTCCTGAAGGCGCGGTTCGGGCTGGACCTGTACATCAACCTCCGGCCGTTCCTGGGCGGCGGGCTGGACTGCGTGGTCATCCGTGAGAACACCGAGGGCGCCTACGCCGGCGAAGGCGGCTTCTTGCGCAAGGGCACGCCGTTCGAGGTGGCCACCCAGGGTTCGGTCAACACCCGCATGGGCGTCGAGCGCTGCGTCCGGTTCGCCTTTCAGCTGGCCGGCGGACGCGACCGAAAGCACGTCACGCTCGTCCACAAGACCAACGTGCTCACCTTCGCCGGCGACCTCTGGCAGCGGACGTTCGACGACGTGGCCGCCGAGTTCCCTAATGTCAGCACCTCGTACGACCACATCGACGCCGCCTGCATCCACATGGTGGAGCGACCCGCCCGCTACGACGTGGTGGTCACCGACAACCTCTTCGGAGACATCCTCACTGACCTCGGCGGGGCGGTCAGCGGCGGCATCGGGCTGGCGGCCAGCGCCAACCTCAACCCGGCCCGAACCGGTCCCTCGCTGTTCGAGCCCGTGCACGGCTCCGCCCCCGACATCGTCGGCACCGGGAAAGCCAACCCGTTGGCGGCCATCAGCTCGGCCGGCCTCCTCCTCGACTGGCTCGGCGAGCACGAGGCGTCGACGCGGATCGCCACGGCCGTGGCCGCCGTGGCCGGCCGCGGCGCCACCGGGTCAACCAACGAGCTGGCCGAGGACGTCATCGCCCACCTGTAGAGAAACTGCTTGGATGTCCAAAGATCGGGTTGACGAGCCGGTCTTCGGGCTGGCACGCTTGCACCCGTGACCTCGACGACGACCGCGGCCGTAGCCATCATCATCGTGTAGGGCATGCCACCGGCTCCAGAGCCGGTCGCCGTGCCCTGCAGCCGCCCACCGGGGCGGCTTTTTTGTTCACTCCCTTCTCGTCAGAACAACGCAACGCAAAGGAACGAGCACCCGTGGCCATCACCCCGACCGAGAAGATCTGGATGGACGGTGAGCTGGTCGACTGGGCCGACGCCAAGATCCACGTGCTCACCCACACCCTGCACTACGGGACGGGCGTGTTCGAGGGCGTCCGGGCCTACGCCACCGCATCCGGACCGGCGGTCTTCCGGCTCACGCCGCACATGGAGCGGCTGCACCGTTCGGCCAAGATCCTCATGATCGACATCCCCTGGACCGTCGAGCAGCTGGTCGACGCCACCAAGGACGTGGTGCGCAGCAGCGGCCTCTCCTCCTGCTACATCCGACCTATCTCCTACCTCGGCTACGGCGAGATGGGCCTCAACACGCTCCCGTGCTCGGTGAGCACCGCCATCGCCTGCTGGCCGTGGGGCGCCTACCTCGGCGACGAGGGGATGGCCACCGGCGTGCGGATGAAGATCAGCAGCTGGCAGCGCCACGACCCGAACGCCATGCCGCCGGCGGCCAAGGGCGTCGGCCACTACGTCAACAGCTCGCTGGCCAAGATCGAGGCCATCAAGTCCGGCTACGACGAGGCCATCATCCTCAGCCCCCAGGGCTACGTGTCCGAGTGCACCGGCGAGAACCTCTTCGTGATCCGGGGCGGCACCATCGTCACCCCGCCCACGTCGGCCGGCGCTCTCGAGGGCATCACCCAGGACTGCGTGAGGACCATCGCCCGCGACCTCGGGATCCCCTACGAGGTCGGCCACGTGCTGCGCAGCGACCTCTACACTGCCGACGAGGCGTTCCTCAGCGGCACGGCGGCCGAGGTGGTGCCGGTCCGCAGCGTCGACGACCGGGAGATCGGTGACCCCGGCCCGATCACCCGGGCCATCCAGGAGACCTACGGCAAGGCTGTCCGAGGCCAGCTCGACCAGTACAAGGAGTGGAACGAGCATGTGGCCTGAGCGGGTCGAGATCTTCGACACGACCCTGCGGGACGGGCTGCAGCGCGAGGGCGTGTCGCTTTCGGTCGAGGACAAGCTGAAGGTCGCCCGTCAGCTCGACCACCTCGGCGTGCACTACATCGAGGGCGGCTGGCCCGGGGCCAACCCGAAGGACGAGGAGATGTTCCGCCGGGCGCCGGCCGAGCTCGAGCTCGCCACCTCCACGCTGGTGGCCTTCGGGTCCACCCGCCGAGCCGGCGTCGACGCCGCCGACGACGTGGTCCTGGCCGACTTGCTGAAGGCCAACGTCACCACGGTCTGCATCGTCGGGAAGAGCTGGGACTACCACGTCACCGAGGCCCTGCGGACGACCCTCGACGAGGGGGTGCGCATGGTCGAGGACTCCGTCGCCTTCTTGCGCTCCCACGGGCTGCGGGTCTTCCTCGACGCCGAGCACTTCTTTGACGGCTACAAGCGCAACCCCGACTTCTCGCTCCGGGTGGTGCAGGCGGCCGAGGCGGCTGGCGCCGAACGCCTGGTCCTGTGCGACACCAACGGAGGCACGCTGCCCCACGAGATCTTCGAGATCGTCACGGCCGTGCATCGCGAGGTGGGCGTGCCGCTCGGGATCCACTGCCACGACGACACCGGCTGTGCGGTGGCCAACGCCCTCGCCGCCGTGCAGGCCGGCGCCACCCAGGTGCAGGGCTGC
>JBKJUI010000248.1:0-5902 GCA_046590775.1 Acidimicrobiales bacterium | reverse complement strand
GTGCGGATCAGCTGGAGATCAAGATCAGCCAGGGGTCCAAGCCGGGAGAGGGCGGTCAGTTGCCCGGTCGCAAGGCCACGGCCTACATCGCGTCGCTCCGACGCGGGCAGGCGGGTCAGAGCTACATCAGTCCGCCGCCGCACCACGACATCTACTCGATCGAGGACCTGGCCCAGCTCATCTACGACCTGAAGCAGGTCAACACCTTCGCCGACGTCGGTGTGAAGCTGGTGGCCGAGGACGGCGTCGGCACCATCGCCGCCGGCGTGGTGAAGGCGCTGGCCGACGTCGTCATGATCTCGGGCGCCAACGGCGGCACCGGTGCATCGCCCCTCTCCTCCATCAAGCACGCCGGCCTCCCGTGGGAGCTGGGGCTGGCCGACACCCAGCAGGCTCTGGTCGACAACCGGCTGCGCGACCGGGTGCGGGTGCGGGTCGACGGCGGCTTCCTCACCGGCCGCGACGTGTTCGTCGCCGCCCTCCTCGGCGCCGACGAGTTCAGCTTCGGGACCGGGGCCATGATCGCCGAGGGCTGCATCATGCTGCGGGCCTGCCACAAGGACACCTGCTCCACCGGTGTCGCCACCCAGCGGCCGCACCTCCGGGCCAAGTTCGCCGGCACCCCCGAGGGCGTGGCCGCCTACTTCATCTTCGTGGCCGAGGAGGTGCGCGGCCTGCTGGCCTCGCTCGGGCTGCGCAGCCTCGACGACGCCATCGGCCGAGTGGAGCTGCTGCGCCAGCGCCCGGTGGGCGACCCGAGGGCCGACTCTGCCGACCTGACCCCCCTGCTGCGGCCGCCGGCCGACCCGGAGTCGCCCCTCCACTACGTGGCCGGCGTCCCGCTGCAGCGGCCTCGCAGCGAGCTCGGTGACCGGCTGGTGACCGAGGCCTACCGCAGCCTGTGGGAGGGCGAGGAGGTGCACCGCTCCTATCCGATCGGAAACGGCGACCGCTCGATCGGCGCCGCCCTCGGTGGGGCCCTCGCCCTCGAGTTCGGCGAGGAGGCCCCTCGCGGTCGGGCCCATCTCCGCTTCGACGGCTCGGCCGGCCAGAGCTTCGGCGCCTTCCTCACGGCCGGGGTCACGCTCGAGCTGGTGGGCGAGGCCAACGACTACGTCGGCAAGGCCATGGGTGGCGGAACCGTGATCGTGCGGCCGCCGGCCGACGACGCCTCGTTAGCGCCCGGTGCCGATGCCCGGCGCGACCACCGTCCGGCCCTGGCCGGCAACACCTGCCTCTATGGCGCCACCGGCGGCGAGCTCTTCGTGTCGGGCATCGTGGGCGAGCGCTTCGGGATCCGCAACAGCGGCGCCACCACCGTGGTCGAGGGCGCGGGCGACCACGCCTGTGAGTACATGACCGGCGGAACGGTCGTGATCCTCGGTCGGGTCGGCTACAACCTGGGCGCCGGGATGACCGGAGGTGCCTGCTACGTCTGGGATCCTGCGGGCACTCTGGTCGGCCGGGTGAACACGAGCCTGGTCGACTCCGAACGGCCCGACCAGCCCCACGCCGACCAGCTGCGCCACCTCGTGCTACGCCACGCCGAGCTGACCGGAAGCCCGAGGGCTGCGAGCCTGCTCGAGCGCTGGGAGGATGCCCGTCACGAGTTCTGGTACGTCGCCCCGCTCGACAAGGTGTCGCGCATGCGCAGCCAGGCTGCGGCCGGGGTCGGGGCCAACGTCTGATGGCCGTCACCGCCAGCACCCCGATCGAGCTCGTCGAGGCCGTCTACGCCGGCCTGCCCGAGCGGGTGGCCACGGCCCGACGGCGCCTGGGGCGGCCGCTGACCCTGACCGAGAAGATCCTCTTCGCCCACCTGCTCGAGCCCGGCCGCCAGCCGATCAAGCGGGGCGAGAGCTACGCCGATCTGTGCCCCGACCGGGTGGCGATGCAGGACGCCACCGCCCAGATGGCCCTGCTCCAGTTCATGACCGCCGGCCTGACCGAGGTCCGCGTCCCGTCGACGGTGCACTGTGACCACCTCATCCAGGCCCGGGTCGACGGCAAGACCGACCTGCGGGTGGCCGAGGACCAGAACGCCGAGGTCTACGACTTCCTCCGCACGGTGTCGGCCCGCTACGGGCTGGGCTTTTGGAAGCCGGGCAGCGGCATCATCCACCAGGTCGTCCTCGAGCAGTACGCCTTTCCCGGCGGGATGATGATCGGCACGGACAGCCACACCCCCAACGCCGGCGGGCTCGGGATGATCGCCATCGGCGTGGGCGGCGCCGACGCGGTCGACGTGATGGTGGGCGGCCCGTTCAACGTCCGCTGGCCGAAGGTCATCGGTGTCCGGCTCTCCGGGCGCCTGTCGGGCTGGTCCTCGCCGAAGGACGTGATCCTGAAGGTGGCCCAGCGCCTGACGGTGAAGGGGGGCACCGGCGCCGTCGTCGAGTACTTCGGCCCCGGCGTCGAGTCGATCTCGGCCACTGGCCGGGCCACCATCTGCAACATGGGAGCCGAGATCGGCGCCACCACATCGATCTTCCCCTACGACCACCGGGCCGCCGACTACCTGAAGGCCACCGGGCGCGAGGCCATCGCCGCCGCCGCCGACCAGGTGGCCGAGCACCTCGCCCCCG
Organism: Acidimicrobiales bacterium; assembly: GCA_046590775.1. Lineage (GTDB taxonomy): Bacteria > Actinomycetota > Acidimicrobiia > Acidimicrobiales > JAUJNH01 > JAUJNH01. Next base: position 3,317 of record JBKJUI010000248.1, on the reverse strand, counting down.
ACGGGAACGTCGACACCGGCTTCCGGGTCTTCGACCAGATGCTCGAGATCGACCTCGACGACCTGGCCCCGCTCATCAACGGGCCCCACACCCCCGACCTGGCTCACCGGGTGTCCCAGGTGGGGGCGGCGGCCGAGAAGAACGGGTGGCCGCTCGAGATCTCGTCGGCGCTCATCGGCAGCTGCACGAACTCCTCCTACGAGGACATCACCCGCACGGCATCGATCGCCCGCCAGGCCGCAGCCAAGGGCCTCCGGGTGAAGACCCAGCTCCTCGTCACCCCTGGCTCGGAGCGGGTGCGGGCCACGATCGAGCGCGATGGGCTGCTGGCCGACCTCGAGGCCATCGGGGCCACGGTGCTGGCCAACGCCTGCGGTCCGTGCATCGGGCAGTGGAAGCGGGACGACGTCGACCCGGCCACCACCAACACCATCGTCACCTCGTACAACCGCAACTTCCCGAAGCGCAACGACGGCAGCGCCAACACCCTTGCCTTCGTCACCTCGCCCGAGACCGTCATGGCTCTGGCCCTGGCCGGGAGGCTCGACTTCGACCCTCGCACCGGCGACATCGACGGGGTCACCCTGTCCGAGCCCGTGGGCGAGGAGCTGCCGTCCAAGGGCTTCGAGCCGGGTGAGGCCGGCTTCTCGAGCCCCCCCGACGACCGGTCCAGCGTCGAGGTGGTCGTGCGGCCGGACAGCGAGCGCCTCCAGCTGCTCGAGCCTTTCGCGGTCTGGGACGATCGCGACCTCGAGCAGCTGCCGTTGCTCCTCAAGGCCAAGGGCAAGTGCACCACCGATCACATCTCCGCCGCCGGGCCGTGGCTGCGGTACCGGGGCCACCTAGAGAACATCTCCGGAAACCTGTACCTCGGGGCGGTCAATGCCTTCTCGGGCGCGGTGGGCGAGGGCGTCGACCCCATCGACGGCACCGTGAAGCCGTTCCCCGAGGTGGCGAGGAGCCTGAAGGCTGCCGGCCGGCGCTGGGTGATGGTGGGCGACGAGAACTACGGCGAGGGCAGCTCGCGCGAGCACGCGGCCATGGAGCCCCGGTTCATGGGCGGCGGGGCCATCCTCGCCCGGTCCTTCGCCCGCATCGCCGAGACCAACCTCAAGAAGCAGGGCCTCCTGCCCCTGTGGTTCGCCGACCCCGGCACCTACGACGAGATCCAGGCCGACGACACGGTCAGCGTCCTGGGCCTGGCCGACCTGGCGCCCGACGCGCCGCTGGCGTGCCGCCTCCACCACGCCGACGGCAGCACGGTCGACTTCGCCTGCACCCACACACTCTCCCCGGAGCACATCGGCTGGTTCCGGGCCGGCGGCGCCCTCAACCTCATCCGGCAGCGCTTCGCTCCCGGCTGAATCCGGCCCGAAACGGCCGCGTCGGCTCAGGGTCTGCGGTTTTCCGTCGATGTCCTCCCCCGATGGGAGGACGGAGGCTGTCGTGACGGTCGTCGCTCGGGAACGCCCGGTCGGCGCACCACCCACCCGGCTCAACCGGGTGCGCTGCACCCATTGCGCCATGCCGGTGCGGCGCAGCGAGCCGACCTGCTGGTCGTGCGGGCGCGACCCCGCGTGCCCGGTCGACCCGGAAGGTTGCGTCCCGCCGGCCACGGACCACATGGGCCGGAGGTGGCCTGGCCAGCTGCTCCTGCTGGTCGGCGGACTGGCCCTGGTCGTGGTCGTCCTCCTCGGCTGCGTCACGCTGCTGGGATCCCCCGACGGCACTCGCGGGGTCCGGGGGTTGACGGCGCGAATCCGGGGCGAGGGCTGGCAGCGAGCCGAGGTGTCGGGCGCCAGCGCCGAGTTCCCAGCGCCGCCCGACCACCGCACGTTCCTCACCGGTCCAGGGTTCTCGAAGCCGGCTGAGGCCCTGTCGGCCGCCGACAGGGGCGTGCGGACCGACCTGGTCGTGGCCGACATGGCCGGGAACGGGATGGACGCGCCGGCCATGGCCGAGGAGCTGGTGGTGGCCTACGCCGCCGCCGCCGGCGGCCGGGTGGTTCAACGAGCCCCCTTCGCTCCCGGCCCAGCCGGGTTCGACGCCCTGGTCGAGGGAGCCGGAGGCACGGTTCGGGTGCGGGTCTCGATGGCCGGGACCACGGGCTACCTCCTGGCCGTGAGCGGCCCGAACGGGGCCTTCGAGCGCTTCACCAGCTCATTCCAGCCGGCGCCGACCCAGCCGGCCCGCCCGCACGGGACCTGAGCCCGCGCTCGGCGGGGCCCTCCCGGCGGCCGCTAGCCTCGTCAGACCGTGGCTGGAACGTCGAGACGGGGGGCGGTGGCCACGCTGGCCGGGTGCATCGCCGTGCTCCTTGGGGGTGGCGTGGTCGGCGCGCTCACCGTCGACGAGGAGAGCGCCGCCGGTGCCGGGGCCGCCTCGGCCACCGTCCCAACCACGACGCCACCCGCCGAGCTGGCTCCTGCCCCCCCGATCGACCTCGCTTCGGTCGTCGTCCCCGGCCCGGCCGGCTTCGACCAGATCCCCGATTCCCGCCTGCTGGTGGGAGGCGCCGCCGACGTCGACCGGCTGGCCGCCGAGCGCACCGATCAGGCTCGCTCCCGGGCGGTCTTCGCCGAAACGGGGCTGATCGGCGGCTTCGTGCGGGCCTGGCAGCGGCCGACCACGGCCGAGCTGGTCACCGTCCGGCTCTACCAGTTCAACGACGCAGAGGGGGCCCGGTCCTACGCGGCCAAGGTCGTATCGGCGATGTCGGCGGCGCCCGCCTCCACCTTCACCGTCCCGGCCACCGAGAACACCGTCGGCATCGACACCCAGGTGGCGCAGGGAGCCAACCGCGTGGCCTACGTCGTCGGCCGGAAGGGTCGGGTGGTGGCGGCCATCGCCGCCACGGTCGTCCCACCTCCCGACGGCGGCTTCCTCCCCCCGCTGGCCCGCTCCCAGCTGAGCCTGCTGCCCTGACCGGCGCGCCCGACCGGGCTCAGATTCCCGGCTGGAGTCAGGCGGTGGCCCCGCGGGTTCGGGACTCAGCGGGGAGGAGGTCCTCGATGGCCCGCATGATCGTGGCGGTGTCGGCCTGCGGGTCCTCGAGGTCGAGGGGCAGCGGCGGGCCGACCTTCACCTCGACCCGGGGCGGGCGGACCACGTTCCAGATGAGCGGCACCTTGGACGACCTGGGCCACACCGCCTCGGTGCCCCACAGGCCCACCGGGATCACCGGGGCGCCCGTGCGGGCGGCCAGTCGGGCCGCCCCGGGGCGCCCCGACAGCTCGGGGTCCAAGAGCGCCGCCCCCCTCGGGATGGTGCCCTGGGGAAGGATGCACAGGAGCTCGCCGGCGGTCAGGGCGGCGGCC
>JBKJUI010000189.1:0-6344 GCA_046590775.1 Acidimicrobiales bacterium | reverse complement strand
GCCGGCGGTAGAAGCACTCGCGACCTTCGATCAGCTCGTGGCCACTGAGGGCGGATTGCTCGCCCGAGCCGACGCCGGGGGAGCCGCCCCCTCGCTCGACCGTCGCATCGTGTTGATCGGCCCCGAGGGTGGCTGGTCGGATGCCGAGCGCGACTCGTTACCCGTCGAAGTCTCGCTCGGACCGTCGATTCTCCGAGCCGAAACCGCTGCGCTCGCGGCTGGGATCCTGCTCACAGGGCTGCGATCGGGGCTCGTGGAGCCCGCTCAACCTCGCGTTCCGCGGTCGTAAAGAAGAATTTCTTCACGCAAGGTGGGTGTTTCGGCGCGCGACGTGGAATACTTGAGCCAGGAAAGAGGAGGTCACGCTCAGTGTCGGATTCTGACATGCCTACGAACTACGCCCATAGAGTCGGAGAACGGCTGCGGCTGATCCGCAAGCAGAAGGGGCTCTCCCTGCAGGAAGTCGAGCAGACCTCCTCGCAGGAGTTCAAGGCATCGGTCCTCGGAGCCTACGAGCGTGGCGAGCGGGCCATCTCGGTGCCCCGCCTGCAGCGACTGGCCAAGTTCTACACGGTGCCTGTCGATCAACTGCTCCCGCAGGATGCCGACGGCTTCGGTGCGACGCACGACGACGAGGTCATCGACCTCACCACCGGCGACAGTGAGACCGTCGTCGACCCCACGCCGCCTCGGGGCATCCGGCGAGATCAGGACGAGCGGGTGTCCATCGACCTGACCCGTTTGCAAAGCATTGCCGCCCAGGAGCGGGAGATGCTCACCCGCTACCTCGGGATGATCCAGGTACAGCGCCAGGACTTCAACGGCCGCGTCCTGACCATCCGGGCCGAGGATGTCAAGGTGCTCGCCCTCATGCTCGAGGCCACCCCCGTCTCGCTCCAGCGCCGCCTCGAGGAGCTCGGCCTCAAGCTGTAGCGCCCGTGGCCTCGATCCTCGATCGGCTGGTGGCCGTCGCTGGGCCGGCGCTCGCCCCACCGCTGCCGGACACACGCCCGGTGCCGACCCCGCTGGTCGGGCTGCTCCTGCGTGCGAACGGCTTCTTCGCCTTCGGGTCGGCCCTGCACGTGCTCCCGTGCGAGCCGGTGCCGCCCGGGACGATGAGCCTGCAGCGGTGGAACGACATCGACCTGTGACGCAGCGGGTACGACGAGGCGGTCGAGGGTCTGACGTTCTTCGCGGAGGACATCTTCGGCCACCAGTTCGCCCTGCGGGAGGAGGCGGTCGTCGGCTTCGACCCCGAGGTGGAGAACCTGTACGCCCTCAACGCCGTCGAGGGCATGCGCGTGCGAGCCGACGTGGCCGGCCAGACCCGCCACCTGCCCGACGGGACGGTGGTCCGGCTCAAGGTCGTCGACTCCCAGGAGGGCGCCTAGCCTCACCGCCGGTGTACGAGCGCTTCACCCGGGACGCAAGGCGGGTGCTGGTGACCGCCCAGGAGGAGGTGCGCGACCTCGGCAGCGAGATCGCCGGCACCGAGCACCTGCTGCTGGCGCTCACCCGCATCGACTCCCTGGTGGGCGACTTCCTCCACGGGTTCGGGGTGACCTACGAGCGCCTCCGGCGCGAGGTGCTCCCCGGCCGGGGATCGAGCGAGGTGGTGCCGCTCGGGCACGACTTCAAGGCGGCGCTCGAGGCGGCGGTCCAGAAGGCCGACATGCTCGGCCGCGTCGGCGTTGGTCCCGAGCACCTCCTGCTCGGCATCCTCGACGTGGGCGGGGTGGCTGCCGCCTGCCTCCACGAGCTGGGCGTGTCGGCCGACGAGGTGCGCCGGGCGCTGCTCGAGGTGGCCAGCGCCGACCCCGATCCGGGCGGCGACGAGGTCTCCGGGCTGTTCCCGGTCGCCCCGCCCGTGCCCGCGCTGGAGGGCGACGTCCTCGGCAAGGAATCGGCCGAGCCGCGATGTCCAAGCTGCCGGAAGGTCGCCACCAACGCCGTGCGGCACCTGCGCGTCCCGGTGGACATCGAGGTCACGGTCGACCTCGTCTACTGCGGCTGGTGCGGGCACCTCCTCACCACCCGCATCGTCGAACGGGGATGAGCGACCACCCCTTCGGCGTGTACGTGCACGTGCCGTTCTGTGCCTCCCGCTGCGACTACTGCGCCTTCGCCACCTGGACCGACCGCCACCACCTGGCCGAGCGGTACGTGCGGGCCGTGGTGGCGGAGGCCCGTTCGGCCGAGCTGGCGCCGGCCACCAGCTGCTTCGTGGGCGGCGGCACCCCCTCGCAGCTGCAGGCCGACCTGCTGGCCGAGATCCTGGACGCCGTGACCCTGGCCCCCGGGGCCGAGGTGACCGTCGAGTGCAACCCCGACGACGCCACCGAGGAGCTCCTCGCCGAATGGCGGTCGGCCGGCGTGAACCGGGTCAGCCTGGGGGTGCAGTCGCTCGACCCCGTCGTGCTGGCCGGCCTGGGCCGCCGCCACGATCCCGACGCCGCGCGCCGCGCCGCCGGCATCGTCCGGGCCGGCGGGTTCGACTCGTGGAACCTCGACCTGATCCTCGGCGGGGCCGGTGAGGACGCCGCCTCCTGGCGTCGCACGCTGGAGAGCGCACTGGCGCTCGAGCCACCGCACGTGTCGGCCTACTGCCTCACCGTCGAGCCGGGCACCCCGCTGGCCGCCGAACCCGATCGCCATCCCGACGACGACGACCTCGCCGACCGCTACCTCGTGGCCGACCGGGTCCTGGCCGAGGCCGGGCTCCGGTGGTACGAGGTGTCCAGCTGGGCGCGACCGGATCACGAGTGCCGCCACAACCGTCTCGCCTGGGCCTCGGGCGACTACCGGGGCCTCGGCTGTGCGGCCCACAGCCACGCAGCCGGCCGGCGCTGGTGGAACGTGCGCACGCCCGAGCGCTACTGCGCTCTGGTCGAGGCCGGCGCCGACCCGAAGGCGGGCGAGGAGGTGCTCGACGGCCCGGCCCGGGCCCAGGAGGCGCTGGAGCTCGGCCTGCGGACCCGCCACGGGGTGCCGGCCGGCGCCCTGGACCAGGACGACCCGGCCCTCGACGGCCTCATCGAGCCCGCCGCCGACCGTCTCGTGCTCACTGCCCGCGGCCGCCTCCTGGCCAGCGAGGTGTCGCTGCGCCTGCGGATCCCGTCACCGGTCTGAGTGTCGCACTCCGCCGACCTGGGCGAGCCGGCGTCGTGACCTGCCACACTGCGTCGGTGTTCTCCAGGCGGAGCCTGCTCGGTGCAGCCGTGGGTGGGGTCGTCGGTCTGGCCACCGTGGGCGCCGGCGCCGAGAAGGCGGTCGCCAACGGGCGGTCCCGCCCTCTCGGCTCCACCAGCGTGGCCACGAGCCGGGCAGCCGTGGCTCTCACGTTCGACGACGGGCCGGACCCGGCCTTCACCCCGACCGTCCTCGACCACCTGGCCGACCACGGCGCCACGGCCACCTTCTTCGTCGTGGGCAGCCGGGTCGGCGAGCACCCCGACCTGGTGCTGCGGATGGCCGCCGAGGGCCACGAGGTGGCCAACCACACGTTGAGCCACGAGCGCCTCGACCGGCTTGACCGCGCCGCGGTTCGGGCCCAGCTCGAAGGCGGGGCGGCGGCCATCTCGGGCCTGGCGCTCGGCCGGGCCGGTCGGCCTCGGCTGGTCCGGCCGCCCTTCGGCTTCGAGGGCGACGCCTCCCGGGCCGAGCTGCTGGCCGGAGGCTGGGACGTGGCACGTTGGCGCGGGTGCCTCGAGCGCCACCTCGGCCGCCACCCCCAGGCGGTGGCGGTCGCCCGCCTGGCCGGGCGGGCTCGTCCGGGCGACGTGCTCCTGGCCCACGACGGTGGCGGCCTCGACCGCAGCCCCACGGTTGCTGCGCTCCCCGCCCTCCTCAGCGCCCTGGCCGGGCGCAAGCTGGACGTCTGCAGCATCGGGGTGCTGGAGGGCCGCTGAGGCGACCTCGGCCGGTCAGCCAGGCGGACCGAGCAGCGGGCCGCAGCTCAGGACCGGACGCCCGTCCGGGCGCAGCTGCAGGTCGAGCTCGGCGCCCGGGGGCTCCTGGTGGACGATCGGGTCGGTGCCCGTCGTGGATGCGACGCCGGGATCCATGCGGAACGTCCCCACGTCCCCCTGCGCACCGACTGGTCCCGTCGACTTCACCCACGCCTCGCCCGGCCGCCCCTGCTGGCCGGTCGTGGCCCGGCGGAGGAGGACCAGCGTGCCGGCCGGGATGCTGGAGGAGACGGTGATCCGCAGGCTGTAGGCACCGAGCGGGAGGCGGTTGGCTGGGCCGGTGGCCGAGGGGTTGAGCACCTGGACCGCGCAGGTCGGGGTGCGCTGGGTGGTGATGGGGCCGGGCACGGCGGGCGTCCCGCCGCTCGTTGGCGGGGTGCTGGTCGTCGGCGAGGTGCCGCCTGCAGCTGGAGTTGGCGCCGTGGCCGGCGCACCACCGGCGACGGTGCCGGCGCCCCCGGGCGGAGGCTCCCCGTAGGGCTGGGCCGTCGTCGGCGCGCCCGGCTGGGGGACCACGGTGCTCCCGTCGGGGGGTGCGCTGCTGCTGGACGAGGGCTCGGGGTCGGCGCCGGCCCCGCTGTTGGCGGGCTTCGCCTCCTCGACCTGCCCGGGGCGGACCGTGGCGATCCCGACGACCAGGATGGCCGCAAGGCCGATGAGCATCGAGGCGAACACGGCCCGCTTGGCGCGGATGCGGTCGCGCCGGGACCGCTCCTCGGCCCGGGGCGGCAGGCTGGCCCGCAGCTCGTGGGCCTCGGCCAGCATCTGCTCGGCCTCCTCGACGGCGCGGTGGTCGGGTGTCCACGTGGCCACGAGCACCCGACCGGCGTTGGCCGCGGCGACCGGCGCCAGCACCCGCGACGCCCGGCCGCCGGTCGGGGGCCCCACGAGCGTTGCCGCCGGGATCCCGTCGAGGACGGCCGTGAGACCGGCCACGAGCTCGAGCGCGGTCGGCCGGTTGTCCGGGTCCTTGTCGAGGGCGGCCTGGACGAAGGGGAGGAGGGCGGGCGCCAGCCCGTTCAGGTCGGGGAGCTCGTGGACGACCTTGTAGAGCAGGCCCGCCGCCTCGCCCTCGCCGAAGGGTGGCTGCCGTCGGCTGGCGAAGGTCATGCAGCTGGCCCAGGAGAACACGTCGGCGGCGGGCCCGACGTCGCGGATGCCCCGGGCCTGTTCGGGGGACATGTAGGCCGGTGATCCCACGAGGGTGCCGGTGCTCGTCAGGGCCGTGGCGTCGGCGGCCAGGCTGATGCCGAAGTCGATGACCTTGGGGGCGTCGGGGGCCAGCAGGATGTTGGCCGGCTTCATGTCGCGGTGGACCAGGCCGGCGGCGTGGATGGCCACCAGGGCGTCGGCCAGGCCGACGCCCAGGCCCACGACGCGGGGGCCGATGACCGGGCCGGCGGCGAAGACCTCGTGGTGGAGGGTGGGCCCGGGCACGAACTCGGTGGCCAGCCAGGGCGCGGCGGCGAAGGTGTCGGCATCGAGGTAGCGGGCGATGCAGCGGTTCTGCACCCGTCGACCGGCCTCGACCTCCCGACGGAACCGGGCCCGGAACTGGGTGTCCTGGGCCAGCTCGGCCCGGATGACCTTGACGGCCGCGGGCGTGCCGTCGTCGGCCTCGGCGAGGTAGACGTTGCCCATCCCTCCGCCGCCGAGGCGGGCCAGGATCGCGAACCGGCCGAGCTGCAGCGGGTCCAGCTTGGTGAGCCGGTCGAGCGGCACCCTGCGAGCGTGCCAGATCCGCCGCCCGACCCGGTGCCGCCCTGCCCGTTCGGGCAGGGGGTGCGCACGCCGGGAACCCCGAACCAGCCCGTCAGCGGTCGGGAGGGTCGAAGCGGTACTCGGGCACGGCGAGGTGGTCGAGGTCGAGGCGTCGGCGCTTGACGCGGTCCCAGCGCTCCTGGCGGAGCACGCGCCCGTCGAGGTCGAGGCACGGTCGCAGGAGGCGCTTGACCGGGTCCCGCCTGGCGCCACCACCCCAGTCGAGGGTGGGCGGCCCCCCGGCCAGCCACGACGACAGGTCCTCGACCGTCAGCTCCACCCGGCCCGAGGCAAGCGGGCGCGAGCCGGGAGGGGGACCGCCCAGGCGCTCCAGGTGCGCGGGGCCGAGGACCTGGTAGGGGAACCCGTCGAAGACCGCTTCGTCGCAGAACGGCTCGAGCGGGTGATGGGCGCCGGCGAAGCGCAGGAACGTCGGGAAGAGGTCGACGAACCCGTAGGCGAGCGCCCCGGCCCGCCGCCGGGCCATGGCCGTGAACCCGTCGAAGATCCCCGCCAGGTCGGCGATGGCGCCCGGACCGCCGGCGCCGAGGGCCAGGTGGCATTGGGACGCCGTGCTGCACAGGGCCGCCGCCCGCAGCGGCCGGCCGCCGTCGC
>JBKJUI010000427.1:0-5822 GCA_046590775.1 Acidimicrobiales bacterium | reverse complement strand
GACAGGACGGCGGCGGCCAGGGCCAGGCCGGCGATGAGGGCCAGGCCGGCCAGCTGGAGGGCGGGCGTGGCGCTGACCAGGCGGGCGAGCCCGCCCTTCACCCCCACCCGCTCCAGGACCCGCTCGACGACCGACCGCCGGGGCCGGTCGATGCGGTCGGCCACCGCGTCCCAGCTGGCGGCGATGTCGCCTGCGTCGGTGGCCCCCGCCAGCTGGGCCCGGCAGGCCGGGCACGCCACCAGGTGGCCCTCGAGGGACGAGGCGGTGGCGTCGTCCAGGCCTCCAGGGTCGGCGGCGAAACGGGCCAGCAGGCCCGGCGGCGCATGCCATGCATCGGTGGGCGTCATGCCAGGGCTCCTCGCATCTGGGCGCGGGCGCGCATCATCCGGGTCTTCACGGTGCCGGCGGGAATGCCGAGCAGCCGTCCGGCCTCGCGGGTGGTGAGCCCGTCGAGGACCGTCGCCTGCACGACGGCCCTGAGCTCGGGTGACAGGCGTTGCAGGGCGCCGGCCAGGTCGCCGTGCTCCACGCCGAGGAGGACCTGGTCCTCGGCGGCGACGACGACCTCGGGCTCGGCCTGGTCGGTGACGGCCTTGATCCGGGCCCACCGGCTCCGGGTGCGGAGGGTGCTGATCAGGCGGCGGATGGCGATCCCCCAGATCCAGGCGGCCGGCTCGCCCCGCCCGTCCCAGCGGCCGGCGCTCCTCCAGACGGCAATGAAGGTGTCCTGCACCGCCTCGGCCACGGCGTCGGGGTCGCCGCAGCGCCGGCGGAGGCGGGCGGTGACCCACGGCACGTGCCGGGCGTGCAGCTCCGCCAGCGCGCCGCGGTCACCGTCGGCCACGGCGGCCATCAGCTGCTGGTCGGTACGCACGACCACCTCCGCCACCAGTGTCCCCTACCGGGGCCCGGCGAGGTCGAGGGACCTCGTCCGGGCCGGTCGCGTCTCCATGTCCGGCTTGTCGCCCGGAGGTGCGGCTGCGGTTCACGGTGACGCCTACGATCCCTGTGGTGGGCTATCTCGTGGGGGTCGGGCCGGAGAGCGAGGTCGGGCTGGACGCGGCCCGGGGCGGGGGTGTGGTCGAGGGGGCCGTGGTGGCCGCCCCCCAGGTGCCGCTCCCCGGCGGGGTGTGCCATGCGGTCGAGTCGCCGAACACCACCGAGGCGCTTTGCGGCCACCCCATCGCCAAGGTGCTCGATCAGGCCTACACCGAGTTCGTCGGGCTCGAGCACTGCGCGGCGTGCGAGGCGGCGCTGGCCGAGGAAGGCAGCCGCTAGCGGCTACGTCACTCGGCGGCTTCGGCCAGCGCCTCGGACAGCGCAGGGTGGACCAGCAGCGACTCGACGATGTCGTTCACCCGGAGGTTGGCGGTGACGGCCAGGGCCAGCACCGAGATGAGCTCGGCCGCCGAGGGTCCCACGATCGACCCGCCCAGCACCGCACCGGTCCACGGGTCGCTGATGATCTTCACGAAGCCGCGGGTGTCACCCTGGATCAGGGCCTTGGCCGTCGAGGCGAAGGGGACCTTGGTGACCCGGACCTTGCGGCCGGTGGCGAAGGCATCGGCCTCGGCCAGGCCGACGTCGGCGATCTCCGGCTCGGTGAAGATGGCGCTGGCCGCCTTGTCGTAGTCGAGGTGGCGGTGCTCGCGGGTGTGGAGGCCCATGACGTGCTCGGCCACCTTGCGGCCCTGCATGGCGGCCACGCTGGCCAGCGGCAGCTTCCCCGACAGGTCGCCGGCGGCGTAGATGTGGCCCACGCCGCTCTGGCCGTGGTGGTTGGTCGGGATGTGGCCGGACCCGTCGACCTCGATCCCGGCGGCGTCGAGACCGAGCCCCTCGGAGTTGGGCACCGACCCGATGCACAACAGCACGTGGGAGGCCTGGACCTTGCGTCCGTCGCTGCAGTCGACGACGACGCCCGGACCGCCCTCGGCCTCGTCCACCGTGCAGATGGCGCTGGCCCTCGCCCCCTTGAGCAGGTGCACGCCGCGGGCGATGAAGTCGTCCTCGAGGGCCGCCGCCACCTCGGCGTCCTTCACGGGCAGGACCTGCTGGCGGGAGACGACGAGCGTGACCTCGCACCCGAAGGAGCTGAACATGTGGGTGAACTCGACCCCGGTGACGCCGGAACCGACGATGCACAGGTGCGACGGCATCTCCGGAGGCGGGTAGGCATCGCGGGTGACGAGGACCCGCTGGCCGTCCGGCTCGGCGAACGGAGGGATGCGTGGCCGGCTGCCGGTGGAGAGCAGGACGGCGTCGGCGTCGAGCTCGACCACGCGGCCGTCGCTGGTCTCGACCACCACCTCGTGCGGTCCCTTCAGGCGCCCGCACCCCTCGAGCAGGCGCACGCCCTGGCTCTCGAGCTGGGCCCGGATGGCCCCGCGCAGGCGGCTCCCGATCTCCTGGTTGCGGGTCCGCAGGGCCTCGAGGTCGAGGTCGGGGGTGAGCTCGTCCAGGCCCATGCGCCGGCTGCGGCGGGTGAGCGACATCAGCCCGCCCGTGGCGATCATGGCCTTGGAGGGGATGCAGTCCCACAGGTTGGCGGCGCCGCCCACCACCTCCTTCTCGACCAGGGTGACCTCGGCGCCGAGACGGGCTCCCCACGTGGCCGCCTGTGTGCCGGCAGGGCCCCCGCCGATGATCACGAAGCGCACGGTCACGGCGGTGGAGGCTAGGACCTCCTCCATCCAGCCCGGACCACCTGCGTCAGCCGTCCCTCCGCTCGAAGAAGGCCGCGGCCAGGCGGGCGGCGGCCACCGACGGCGGCACCAGGCCGGAGGCCACCTCGGCCTCGGCGGCCACCCCCCCGTCGCTCGACCGGACGGCGTCGACGAGGCGGTCGGCCACGTCCGACCACAGCCATCCCGAGGCCTGTTCGGCCCGTCGGCGCTCCAGCTCGCCGCCGGCCGCCAGGGCGGCGCGATGGCGCTCGACCGCATCCCACACCCCGTCGACGCCCTCGCCGGTGGTGGCGGAGCACAGCAGCACCTCGGGCGACCACGCCGTCGAGCGGGGGCGGTGCAGATGGAGGGCATGGCGGTGCTCGGCGGCAGCCTGCCGGGCCGCCCCGAGGAAAGCGCCGTCGGCCTTGTTCACGACCACGATGTCCGCCAGCTCCATCACGCCGCGCTTGATGCCCTGGAGCTCGTCGCCGCCGGCCGGGGCCAGGAGCAGCACGAACGTGTCGACCATCCCGGCCACGGCCACCTCGGCCTGGCCGACGCCGACGGTCTCGACCAGCACCACGTCGAAGCCGGCGGCCTCGCACAGCAGCAGCGCCTCACGGGTCCGCCGGGCCACGCCCCCCAGGGTGGCGCCGGCCGGTGACGGCCTGACGTAGGCGAGGGGGCTGCCGGCCAGCTGGGCCATGCGCGTCTTGTCGCCGAGGATCGAGCCGCCCGACACCGTGGAGCTGGGGTCGACGGCGAGGACGGCGACCGACCGGCCGGCTGCGGTGAGCTGTGCGCCGAGGGCGTCGATGAAGGTCGACTTCCCGACGCCCGGGGTGCCGCTGATCCCGACCCGGGCGGCGCGGCCGGCGTTCGGGGCAACGGCCTCGAGCAGGGCCACGGCCGACCGCTGGTCCTCGGCGCGGGTCGACTCGACGAGCGTGATGGCCCGAGCCAGCGCCCGTCGATCGCCGCCGAGCACCCCCACGACGACCTCGTCCCACCCGTTCACCCCGCCGAGTCTGCCCACTTCTGGCTCCCCTGGAAGCCAGAAGTGGGCAAACCCGGGGGTTTCGAGCGCCGTCACGACCGTCACACCCACTTCCCCGGGTTCAGGATGCCGTCAGGGTCCAGGGCGGCCTTCACCGCCCTGGTCATGCGCAGCACGTCGGGTCCGAGCTGGTGGGCCAGGTGGCGGGCCTTGAGGGTGCCGATCCCGTGCTCGCCGGTGACCGTGCCACCCAGCCGGAGCGCCGCCTCCATCACCTCGTCGAAGGCGAGTGCGGCCCTGGCGGCGGCGTCGGGGTCGTGGCGGTCGAAGGTGACGAGGGGGTGGAGGTTGCCGTCCCCGGCGTGGCCGATGACCGGGATGGCCGTGCACCGGCGCTCGGCGATCGCCTCGACCGCGGCGACGAGGCGGGGGATCTCGGGGATGGGGACGCCCACGTCTTCGATCAGGACGGTGCCCAGCCGCTCGACCGCCGGGATGGCCATCCGGCGGGCGGCCATGAGCATCTCGCCCTCGTCCTCGTCGTCGGTGGCGGCGACGTAGGTGGCCCCGGCCCGCTCGCAGGCGTCGGTGATCCAGCCCACCTCGTCGGCCTTCGACCCCCCGCCTGCGTCGCTTCGGGCCAGCAGCAGGGCGCCCACGTCGGTGTCGAGCCCCATCGGGCGCGCCGCCTCGACGGCGGCGACCGAGGCCCGGTCCATCAGCTCGAGCGCCGCGGGCCGGACCCGCCCGACCACCTCGACGACGGCCCGCCCGGCCGCCACCACGTCAGCGAAGGTGGCCACCAGCGTGGTGGCCGGAGGCGGGAGCGGGCGGAGGCGCAGGGTGGCGCCCACGATGACCCCGAGCGTGCCCTCCGAGCCGATGAACAGCCGCTTCAGGTCGTAGCCGGCGACGTCTTTGACCGTGCGCCCCCCCAGGTGGACGAGGGTGCCGTCGGCCAGCACCACGTCGAGCCCCAGGACGTAGTCGGTGGTGACCCCGTACTTGACGCAGCACAGCCCGCCGGCGTTGGTGGCCAGGTTGCCGCCGATCGAACAGATCTCGAACGACGACGGGTCGGGCGGGTACCAAAGGCCGTGCTCGCGGGCGGCGACCTTCACCTCGGCGTTCAGCAGGCCGGGCCCGACCACGGCGAGCATCGCCGCCCGGTCGACCTCGAGGTGGCGCAGCTTCTCGGTGCTGAGGGTGATGGCACCGTCGATGGCCGACGACCCACCCGACAGGCCGGTGCCCGCCCCTCGGGGGACCACCGGCACGCGGTGCGCAGAGGCAACGCGCAGGACGGCCTGGACGTCAGCCACCGACGTGGCCCGCACCACGGCCAGCGGCTGGCCGGGGACGACGGTCTCGGCCCGGTCCCTCCGGTACGGGTCCATCAGGTCGGGGTCGATGACGAGGGCGCCGGCGGACAGCACCTCCGCCAGCTCGCCGAGCACCCCCGTCACCCTTCCCCCCTCCCGAACCGCCCGCAGCAGGCGTCGTGTACTGCTGGTCTACTGCGGGCAGTCCGGTGGTGGGGTGTCAGGGGGTGATGGCGGCGACGTAGGGGTCGCTGTTGCCGAAGGGCGGCAGGCAGACGAGCGGCGGCGCCGGCTTCACGCTGGGGTCGTCGGCATAGGGATCGGCGCCGAGTCGCCGGGCGATGCGGTCGGCCATGTCACCGTTGCGGGCCAGGCCGTTGTCCACCAGGTAGTGCTGGTAGGCGTCGACCGCCGGGCACCCGACGCCGCTGCGGGTGTCGGTCCAGATGAACCAGGCCGTGGCGTCGGTCGACACCAGCGTGTTGTAGTCACCCATGAACTGCCGCTGCAGGTTGTTCTGCGCCGACGCCGCGGGGTCGGTCGAGGCGGTCGACACCTTCGTGGGCGCGCTCCACGACCCGGCTGCCGGGCGGGACACGTACCACGAGTCGATGCTGGCGTTGCCCGTCCCGAAGGTGCCGCGGTCGACGGCGACCTGCGCCTGGTAGCCGAGGTCGACCCGGCCGTTGGGGGCCACGTCGAGTCCCTGGAAGAAGGCGTCGCCCTCGGCCGCCGTGCTGACCGTCAGCAGCGGGCTCCAGGTCCTGCCCTTGTCACCGGAGGTGGTGACCACCATGCGGGTGCCGGCCAGGGTCTCGGTGGCCCAGGCGGCGT
>JBKJUI010000392.1:0-3668 GCA_046590775.1 Acidimicrobiales bacterium | reverse complement strand
GGGGCCCCTCCGTCGCGCCTGGGCCATGACGAAGATGGCCCCTTCGGGCCATGGCCTGGCTTCGCCGCCAGCCGTACCCTCCGGCCCATGCGGGCGCGGCGGTTCCTGTGGCTTTGGTGCGTAGGCCTGATCGTGGCCGGGGTGGGCGGCCTGGGCGGATTCGGCAGCAGCGCCCGGGCGCTGCTGGTCACCGGGCCGCCCCCGGGCGCAGAGGAGCCCACCCCGGAGGAGGCGTCCACGACGTTGGCCGGCAACCCCATCGCGGCGCCAACCGAGAGCTTGCCGGCGCCGACATCCTCAGCGGCACCCCCCTCGTCCCCCGCCCTGGCGACGCCGGCGCCCGGGGTGCCCGGCACCTCCACCTCGCCCGTGTCGCACGTCGTCACGGTTCCGCCTACGACCACAACCGCTCCCGGTACCGCTCCCGAGCTCGAGAACGTGCTTCCGTGCACCGTGAACCGGAACATGCCCACGAGCCGGCTGTCGACCGGCCTCGCCGCCGTCGGCTGGTACGGCGCGTCGACCCCGATCGACATCGACAACTGCCGGCCTCTGACGGGTGACGTGGTCACTGTGCACGCCCGGCAGGTCAGCCCGTGGGGGGTGCTGCAGCTGGACTTCGGTGACGGCACGCTCGCCGGCAAGGCCACGGCCAGCTGCAACCCGATCATCGCGAACGACGTGCAGGCCGAGCACCGCTACGCCAAGGCCGGGCGGTACCTCCTGGAGGCCACCTCGCGGTTCCCGTGCACGCCGGAGGAGCCGATCGTCCACCGTGTCTGGATCGAGGTGTCGGACGGGCGGGTGCCCCAGGTGGCCGGGGCCGCGCCCTGCCGGGGCCTCGGCCCGGTGAAGACGGGCGAACAGGATCGGCAGGGGCTCGGGACCCGTCTCGCCGACACCCGGTTCGGCGAGGTGGAGGTGAGGCTCGTCCGCTGCTCGGTCGCCCTCGGCCAGCAGAGCGAGGCCTTCATGTGGTGGTACGAGGTCAAGGCTGTCGTCAGCTGGGGCGACGGCACCGAGCCCGAGGCGATCGGTGCCCTGGGCCAGCAGGGGGCCAGCTCACTCCACACCTACGCCACCCGGGGCCTCCACGTCGCCACGGTCTGGGTCCTCGGTTCCGACGGTGCACCAGGTGCCCCCCTGACCTTCACGATCCTCGTCAGCTGACGCCTCCGGCAGATGCCCCTTCTGCCCGGGCAGTAGGTGCGGTTGGGGTGGACGTTTCTGCCCCGGGCAGTGGTTGCGATTGGGGCGCATGTTCCTGCCTGGGCCGTTGGGAGCGGATCGGAAGCCGCCACGAGGTGGGGTCAGGTCGAGCGGCCCGGTCGGCTCCACTCGCAGAACGGACGGTCCGATCGCCGACCCCGCCGGTTCGGGCCATGGGAAGATGGCCTCGTTGGGCTATGGCTGCGGCGTGAGGCGGCCCGTACCCTCGGGGCTCGGTGCGGGCGCGGCGGTTCCTCTCGTTGTGGTGCGCGGGCCTGATCCTTGCGGGCTTCGGCGGGCTGGGCAGCGTCGGTGCCTCGGCTCGGGTCGTGGTCGTCGCTGGACCTTCGCCGACAGCCGACGAGCCGGCCGAGGTGGAGCTGCCCACGACGCTGCCCAGCCTGGCCACGCCAGCACCCGACACCCCCCCGGCCCCGTCCATCGCGTTGCCTCCAGCCCCGACCCCCCCGACTGCTCCGAGTGAGCAAGGCGGGGATCCGCCGATCGGCGATGTCAAGCCGCCGACGCAGGTCGAGAGCCCGCCATCGACCGCGCCTCAGCCGCCCGACCCGGAGGGGTTGATCCCCTGCCGCGTCGAGCCGGGCGTGAGCCTCCCCACTGCCGGGAGCTCCGCCGGCATGCCGCTCTACGTCGTCAATTGCCGGCCGATCACCGGTGACACCGTCGGGGTCTACGCCTACGGAGGAGTTCCTGGGGAGGCCGTCAGGGTGTCGTTCGGCGACGGGACCTTCGCCGGCGCGGCGTTTGCGGACCCGAGCTGCTCCCTGGCCAGGGGGCAGGTGAGGGAGGAGCACCGCTACCCGAAGGCCGGCCGCTACCTCGTCGAGGCCACCTCCTGGTACCCATGCGCCGGCACCCCGTCGAGGGTGGTCAGAGCCTGGATCGAGGTTTCGCCCGGCCAGGTTCCCCAGGCTCCGGGAGCAGCACCGTGCTCGGGCCTCGGACCGGCCAAGCCCGGTGAGCCCGTCCGTCAAGGGGCTGGCATGCGTCCCGTCTCCACCCCCCGCCTTTCCGACCTGCAGGTGAGGCTGCTGCGATGCTCGGTTGGCTTGGGCGGGAACAGCGAGATCGCCCTGGACTGGTACCAAGCCGCCGCCTACGTCGACTGGGGCGACGGCACCAAGCCGGTGGCCATGGGCGCCAAGGGTCAGCAGGGCGCCACGTCCGTCCACACCCACGCCACACGCGGCCTTCACGTCGTGACGGTCGTCGTCCTCGACCACGAGGGCAAACCGGTACCGCCCGTCACCTTCACCATGCAAGTGACCTAGGCGCTCCGCCGACCCCGCTCCTCGAGCAGCCAACCGAGGTGCTCGATGAAGCGGTCGAGCTCGGTCTCCGGCGTGACCCGCTCCACCACCCACCCGGCCCGTCGAGCCAGGCGATCCCGCTCCTTGTCGGCGTGCGACCCGGCTGCGGTGGCATGGCTCCAGTCGTCGTCGAGCTCGACGTCAACCTGCTCGACCAGAAACCCGGCGTCGAGCACGAACACCCGCCCACCCCAGGTGACCGGAACCTCGAGCTCCGGCCGCCGCATCCCCGCCGCCTCGACCGCGGCCAAGACCCGAGGCGTGAGATCGAGATCCCTCCCGTCGACCAGCATCCGGTCGACCAGGCCGAGCAGCGGCGCAACGGATGGCCGTCGCTTGTTCCCGATCCGTTCGGCCGCACCCCGGATCGCCGCCAACCCGTCCCGCCGCTGCGCCCGCTCGATGTGAGCGACGATCCGCCGCAGCACACCGGGCCCGACGAACGCCGTCAGATCGAGCGCCGTTCGCGCCGCCGTCGTGCAGGGAGCTCCGTCGACCACGATCGTGTCGATCGGCTGAAGGTCGAGAGCCACGTGGCCAACGACACCGTCCAGTCGTGCCGTCCTCCGTCGGGGCACCGTCAGCTCGAGGGCTCCCGGCGCGATTGCTGGAAAGCGGTGCCTTCCAGCAGCGGCGAAGTGCGAGAGCACAGCGCCGTCCCCGGCTGCCAGCACCGCTGCGGCTTGTCGGCGCGCCACGTTCAGCGGAAGGCCAGGAGGGCCGAGGACTCCTCGGCGCACGCTCACGAGGTCTCCGCAGCGCAGCGCCCAATCGATCTCCCGGTCGCACGCCCCGAGATCCCGGATCGCTCGCCGAGTCA
The DNA here is from genome assembly GCA_046590775.1 of Acidimicrobiales bacterium. Lineage (GTDB taxonomy): Bacteria > Actinomycetota > Acidimicrobiia > Acidimicrobiales > JAUJNH01 > JAUJNH01. Next base: position 308 of record JBKJUI010000392.1, on the reverse strand, counting down.
GGAGACCATCTCCTGCCGCCATCGCTGCGTACACGCCCTCTCGATGCTCCTTCTTCATGCTCGTAGTTTGCGATGAGCGCGTGACAGTGGATGCGGCAACCCACGGGTCCTGCATCCGCAGCACCTTCTGCGCCTGGCCGGCCATGTTCTGGCGCGCCAGTTGTCGGTGGCGGGGCGCGGTGTTGTGGCGCGCCAGTTGTCCGTGGCGTTCTGGCGCGCCAGTTGTCCTCGTCCGGGTGCGGTGTTCTGGCGCGCCAGTTGTCCGTGGGGTTCTGGCGCGCCAGTTGTCGGTGGCGGGGCGCGGTGTT
>JBKJUI010000290.1:0-4778 GCA_046590775.1 Acidimicrobiales bacterium | reverse complement strand
GCACCTGCTCGTCGACGAGTACCAGGACACCAACGCGGCGCAGAACGAGATGGTGATCCTGCTGGCCAAGGAGCACCGCAACGTCTGTGTGGTCGGCGACCACGACCAGAGCATCTACAAGTTCCGTGGAGCCGATCTCCGCAACATCCTCGAGTTCGAGCAGGCCTTCCCCGACGTCACCGTTGTCACCCTGGCCCAGAACTACCGCAGCACCCAGACGATCCTCGACGCCGCCAACGCCGTGATCGCCAACAACGCCGCCCGCAAGCCGAAGGAGCTGTGGACTGACTCAGGCTCGGGCGACGCCATCGTCCGATACTCAGCCGACGACGAGCACGACGAGGCGGCGTGGGTGGCCGACCAGCTGGCCCGCCTCCACCGGGACGAGCACGAGCGCTGGGGCGACATGGCCGTGTTCTTCCGCACGAACGCCCAGAGCCGGGCCGTCGAGGAGGCGCTGGCCGGCCGCCGCATCCCCTACAAGGTGGTGGGCGGCACCCGCTTCTACGACCGCAAGGAGATCAAGGACCTCCTGTCCTACCTGCGGGCGGTGCGGAACCCGGCTGACGAGGTGAGCCTGAAGCGCATCGCCAACGTGCCCCGCCGCGGGGTGGGCGACACGAGCCTGGCCAAGCTCGACACCTTCGCCGCCGCCCGGGGCACCAGCTTCGGCGAGGCCATCGACCGGGCTGAGGAGGCGGGCGTCACCGGCCGGGCCCTCACCGGCCTCCGCCAGGTCCGCAGCCTGCTCGATGAGCTCCGCCAGCTGGCCGAGGGGCGCACCAGCCTGGCCGGCGAGGCGGTAGACGTGCAGACCGGCGAGCTCGGCCTCGACCTCGGCGACGCCCTCCCCGACCGGGCCCCCGCTCCCCCCGTCCAGCTGCTCGAGGAGGTGCTGAAGCGCACGGGCTACCTGGCCGAGCTCGAGGCCGAGAAGACCGTCGAGTCCGAGGGTCGGGTCGAGAACATCGCCGAGCTGGTTGGACAGGCGGCGCAGTACGAGCAGCTCGACGCCTTCCTCGAGGCCACGGCCCTGGTCAGCGACCAGGACGAGGTCGACGCCGACGGCTCGCAGGTCCTCCTCATGACCATCCACACGGCCAAGGGGCTCGAGTTCGACGTGGTCACGATCATCGGGCTCGAGGATGGGGCCTTCCCCCACCTCCGCAGCCTGGCCGAGCCCGACGAGCTCGAGGAGGAGCGGCGCCTGGCCTACGTGGCCATCACCCGGGCCCGGCGTCGCCTGTACCTGACCAATGCCTGGAGCCGCAGCATGTGGGGCTCACCCCAGTACAACCCGGTCAGCCGCTTCGTGAAGGAGATCCCGCCCAGCCTCGTCACGATCGCCCCCGGGAGCCGGGGCGCCGGCAGCGGCCGGGCCGACGACGACCGGGTGCGGGTGTGGGGCGCGGGGAACGGCAGCGGGCTGGGCTCCGAGGGGCTCGGCACCTCGGTCCGCGACCGGATCGTCGAGGCGGCGCTGCGCAGCGGGAGGGGCCTCGGGCCCACGCGGGCGTCGGGCGGTGTCCCGCTCGAGGTGAAGCCGGGCGACGACGTCGTCCACGGCAAGTGGGGTGAGGGCGTGGTGCTCGACGTCGACGCCCGCAGGGGCGAGGCGATGATCCGCTTCCCCGGCGTCGGCGACAAGCTGCTCGACCTGGCCATCGCCCCCCTGAAGAAGGCCTGAGCGCCGAGCGGGCGCTCAGGCGGTCTGGCGGCGGCCCAGGTTCAGCAGGCGGTCACGGGAGGCGCCGCCGGAGTCCAGGCGGGAGCGGAAGTCGGAGCTGGCGGACACGTTGCTGTAGTAGGCCGCCTTGCGCTTGGCCACCCGGCCCTCGGGGCGCTGCTCGATCACGAGGTCCGGCTCGAGCTGGCTGTTCATGCCGTCCTTCATGAGCGCCAGGGCCTCGGCCCGCATCTGGCTGATGCGGCTCTCCGACACGCCCAGCTCGTCGGCCAGGACGAGCATCGGGAGCTCCTCGAAGAAGTAGCCGACGATGACCCGGCGCAGGCGCTCGGGCAGGGCGGCGACGGCGTCGATCAGGTAGGCGGTGCGCTCACGCTCGAGCAGCGTGGCCTCCGGGGTCATGTGGTCGGAGGGGAGGAGCCCCTCGCCGTCGCCTGAGTCCATCAGCGAGTCGTAGTTGAGGACGACGGCGCGGTGGACGTCGTCGGCCAGGTCGTCGACGGCCCGGACGTCGATCCCGGCCCGCTCGGCGATCTCGGCCTTGGTCGGCGCCCGGCCGAGGCAGGCGGTCAGCTGGTCGGTGGCGGCGGTGACGGCCCGGGCCTTGACCCGCACGGTGCGGCTGGCCCAGTCACGGCTGCGCAGCTCGTCGAGGAGTGCGCCGCGGATGCGCTGCGAGGCGTAGCGGTCGAAGGCGATGCCGCGGCTGGCGTCGTAGGAGCGGGCGGCCTGGGCCAGCCCGATCATCCCGGCCGACACGAGGTCGCTCCGGCTCACGTGGCGGGGCACCCGGCTGGCCACCTCGGCCACCGCGTACTGCACGAGGGGGAGGTGCCTCCGGACGAGGTCCTCTTCGACCAGCTTGTCCGTCCTTGTTGCGCCACGCTGCGCTTCCGTTGCCATGGAAACCATGATCCGACATTTGCGGCGCGACGACCATCGGGCAGACGGATGATCTCCAGGCCGGACCGGGCTACGCGAGACACCACCCGGACGGTGTGGCCATGGTTGACAAAGGTCCCGCTTCTGGGCCTTTCGACCCACCGGGGACGGTCGTCGACGCTTCGGTAGGCTCACCCGCGTGGGTGGGCCGGGACGGACGACCGCAGTGGTGGTCGATCGGTGGCCGCTCGTCCGACTTGGTCTGGCCGGCGTCCTGTCGGCCGGTGGGGTCGACGTGGTCGGCCAGGCCGCCAAGGTGAGCGAGGGTCTCCTCATGGTCCGCGTGCGTGGCGTGGACCTGGTCGTCTTCGGCTCGCCGGTCGACGACCTGACCGCCTCGGCCGTGCGGAGCGCCAAGCACGACGCCAAGCCGCCCAAGATCGTGGTCCTGATCGCCCCGTCCAACGCCACGAGCTCGGACGTCGGCACGTTGTTCGCCGCCGGCGCCGATGCGCTCCTGGTGGCCTCGGTCGGCGCCGAGGAGCTGGCTGATGCCCTGCTCCGGGTCGGCCGGGGCGAGCGGGTGGTGGGCCAGGAGCTGGGGCCGCCGTCGGTCAGGCGGCCCGGGGCGACCACCGTTGCGGGGCCGGTCGAGGACGGGGGTGGGACCCTGACGGCCAAGGAGATGGAGGTGCTCGCCCTGCTGGCCCAGGGCCACTCCAACAAGCAGATCGCCCGGGCGCTGTACGTCAGCGACGCCACGGTGAAGACCCACCTGCAGCACATCTACGGCAAGCTCGACGTGCAGAGCAGGTTCGGTGCCCTGTCCCGGGCTTCGGAGCTCGGCTTGCTCAGCTAGGGCCGCAGGCTCATCTTGGGGCGCCCGCCGCCGATCTGTCGTCGTGGGGCTGCCCGAGATGTCGTCGATCCTGTGGCGGGAGCGGAACCTCCTCGAGCTGCTGCTGTTCAAGCTCGAGGAGGAGCGGCTCGTCCTGGCGGCCGGCCTCGACCGGTGGCTGCCCCGGGCCACCCGGGAGGTCGAGCTGGTCCTGGCCGAGCTCCAGCACATCGAGGGCCCCCGGACGGGGGCGCTGGATGCCGTGGCGGCCGAGCTGGGGCTGCAGCCCGGGCGGACGCTGGGCGAGGTGGCGGCGGCGGCGCCGCCCCCCTGGGACGGGCTGCTGGAGCAGCACCGGGAGGCCTTCGTCTCGACCGCTCGGGAGATCTCGCCGCTGGAGCGGGTTCACCGGGACCTGCTGAGCTCACGGGAGGACGAGGCCGCCCTGGCCTGGCTCGAGGCGGCCGACGACGAGGTCGGACCGGAGCCCGGAGCGCCGCTGCGCCTGCTCCCCGACGGGAGCTGACCGAATCGTCGCCAACCGATAGGTTTCGCGCGCTCCCACGAAGTAGCCTTCCGCCGTCCCCGCATGGCCACGGAAGGATCCGACCTGATGCTGGTGCTCACCCGCCACGCCAACCAGAGCATCATGATCGGCGAGGATGTCGTCGTCACGGTCCTCGAGGTCCGAGGCGACCAGGTGCGCCTCGGGATCAGGGCGCCTCGCAGCATCGACGTGCACCGCGAAGAGGTCTTCGTGGCGCTGCAGCGCTCCAAGGAGAGCGGCTGACCTGATCTGCGGTCGGACTGCCCGGCGCTGATCGCCGAGGAGCAGCGTGCCGTCCACCGGCGCCTTGACCTCGAACGATCGGTGTTCCTCCTTCCGTGGGGGCTGGCCTGGCTGGTCGGCTACGGGTGCTCTTCCTGCGCTACGGCCCCGACGAGCGGGTCCTCGTCTCGATGCCGGAGTGGCTACCCGTGGCGGTGCTCAACATCCTGCTCGTGGCTGCGGCCATCGTGAGCTCGCTCTCGATCTCACGGGCGACGCGGGGGGTGGCGGGCGAGTCGGCCGAGCGGGGCACCATGTACGGCTGGTCGTGGATCGTGGCCTTCGCAAGTTTTGCGGTCATCGGCGGCGGTTCCACGAGTTCCTCCCCGAAGCCGCCTTCGGCCTGCTCATGGGCTCCCTCCCGGTCCTCATCACGGGCATCCTCTACATGGCCGGGGGTGCCGTGTGGCGGGACCGGACCCAGTTCGCCGTCGGGGTGTGGCTCAGCGTGATCAACGCCGTCGGTGTGCAGGAGCAGTTGGAGATGACCGCCGGCAACCTCTCCACGCATCTGCGCAAGCTCGAGGACGCCGAGTACGTGA
>JBKJUI010000158.1:0-2788 GCA_046590775.1 Acidimicrobiales bacterium | reverse complement strand
GCGGATCGTGCTGAGCGCCGGCCCGTCCATCCCACCCACCACGGCCAGGTCGCGGCCCGGGACCCGCAGCGATGCCAGCGGGGCGTAGGCCCGGGCGCCGACCTCACCCCGCAGGGTCCAAGAGAGCGAACGGCCGAGCATCAGCGTCAGCAGCCGGGTGCGGCGCAGCGGCTCGGGGAGCAGCTGCCCTCCGCCCCGGCGGACGACGTGGGCCACCGGCGCCCGGCCCTTGGCCCCCCTGGAGAAGTACACCTGGGGAGGAGGGGAGGCGTCGACCAGCCCGGCCCGCCAGGCCCGCACCACCTCGACGCAGCGTGGGGCCTCGCCCCCGAAAGCGGCCAACGCCTCCTCGGCCGCCAGGTCGTGGTGGGCCAGCGCCAGGGTGCCGCGCCGCCAGACGACCACGTGGTCCATCCCCTGGCAGGAGACCACGGCGCGCACCACCGGCGCAGCCCGCTGCCACGATGCCGCCCCCACGGGCAGATGATGGCCTGCGCCGGGGTTCAGGGGGACGAACGGTCGGGGCAGCTCAACCGAGCTGGTGCACCCAGCCGGCGAGGTCGAGCGGGGCGCCGCCGAGGGTGCGCTGCCCGGGGTCGGCGGTGCACGTGCCGATGCGCAGCCCCGGGGGGACGCCGTCGCCCGGCGGCGGGTCGGGGCCGGTGAAGGCGAGGTGGTACTCGTCGCCTCCGTGGAGGGCTTCCCCCATGGTGGCGCCCTCGGCCACCGGCACCTCGTCGAGGCGCAGACCCACGCCCGACGCCGAGGCCAGGTGGTCGAGGTCCTGAGCCAGGCCGTCGCTCACGTCGATCGCCGCCGTGGCGCCCGCGGCCCGTGCGGCGGCCGCCACCTCCACCGACGGTTCGGGCCGGGCGTACCAGGCCGTCGCCGGCGACGGCCCGTCACCGGCCCGCAGGCGACGCAGCCCGGCCGCTCCCCACCCGAGAGGCGCGCTCACGTAGATGGCGTCACCCGGGCGGGCACCCGACCGCAGCAACGGTGCCGTGCCCGCCGGCAGGCGGCCCAGGATCGTGACCGTCACGACCAGGCCGGGCCCTGAGGCCAGGTCGCCGCCGACCACGGGGCACTCCCACCGAGCCGCGGCGGCCAGCAGGCCGTCGTAGACCTCGACCAGGTCGGCCTCGTCGGCCCCGACCACCGAGACGACGCACCGCCAGGGCACCGCCCCCATGGCGGCGACGTCGCTGACGTTGCGGGCCACCGCCTTCCAGCCGGCGTCGGCCAGGGTGGTGAGCGAGCGCAGGAAGTGCACCCCCTCGACCATCGGGTCGATGGCCACCACCAGGCCGCTGGACAGGACGGCACCGTCGTCGCCGGCCCACACCTCGCCGGCGGGCGGGGTCCCCAGGCGGCCGGTCAGCCGGCCGAGTGCCTCGAACTCGCCGGTCACCGCCTGCCGACGCTACCGTCCGGCGGGTGCAGGGCGTGGTGAAGGCGTACGACCCGGGGACCGGCGTGGGCGCGGTCGTGACCGATGCCGACCGCACCGAGGTGCCGCTGGCCCCCGGGGCGCTGACCGGGTCGATCTTCCGCATGCTGCGCCAGGGCCAACGGGTGGTCTTCGACCTCGACGACCAGGGCCTGGCCACCCGCATCCGGACCGGGGCCGAGGTCGACATGGGCAACCCTGCCCCACCTCCGGGCGCTTTCGACGCCAGCTAGGGACCCGTTACTACTCCTCGGTAACCTAGAATTTTGGGCTGTGGCGAGCGCGACGACGAACGTGCAGAACAAGCGGCTCCTCGACTGGGTGAGCGACTGGGCCGACATCCTCCGGCCCGACCAGGTCCTCTGGTGCGACGGCACGGCCGAGGAGTACGACACCCTCTGTCAGCAGCTGGTGGACGCCGGCACCTTCGAGAAGCTGTCCGACGCCAAGCGTCCGAACTCCTACCTCTCCCGCTCCGATCCCGCCGACGTGGCCCGGGTCGAGGACCGCACGTTCATCTGCTCCGAGCGGGAGGCCGACGCCGGGCCGAACAACAACTGGCGCGACCCGGCGGAGATGAAGCAGGTGGTGACGGATCTGTACCGCGGCGCCATGGCCGGTCGCACCTTGTACGTCGTGCCCTTCTCTATGGGCCCGTTGGGCTCGCCTCTCGCCCACATCGGCGTCCAGATCACCGACTCGGCCTACGTCGTGGTCAACATGCGGATCATGACCAGGATGGGCAACGGCGCCCTCGAGGTCCTGGGTGACGAGGGCGAGTTCGTCCCCTGCGTCCACTCTGTCGGGTTCCCGCTCGTCGAAGGATCGGCCGACGTCGCCTGGCCCTGCGACGCCGAGAACAAGTACATCGTCCACTTCCCCGAGACCCGAGAGATCTGGAGCTACGGCTCGGGCTACGGCGGCAACGCTCTCCTGGGGAAGAAGTGCTTCGCCCTGCGCATCGCCTCGGTCATGGCTCGCGACGACGGGTGGCTGGCCGAGCACATGCTCATCCTCAAGCTCACCAGCCCCGAGGGCCAGACCCGCTACATCACCGGCGCCTTCCCCTCGGCCTGCGGCAAGACCAACCTGGCCATGCTCGTGCCCACCCTGGCGGGCTGGAAGGTCGAGACGGTCGGCGACGACATCTGCTGGATGCGCTTCGGCGACGACGGCCGGCTCTACGCTATCAACCCGGAGGCCGGCTTCTTCGGCGTGGCGCCCGGCACGTCCAGCCGCACCAACCCGAACGCCATCCTCACCCTCGACGGCAACTGCATCTTCACCAACTGCGCCAAGACCGACGACGGCGACATCTGGTGGGAAGGCCTCACCGAG
>JBKJUI010000119.1:0-3929 GCA_046590775.1 Acidimicrobiales bacterium | reverse complement strand
GACGATACGGGCCCCACCACTACCTTCGGCCTGGTGGCCCTCCCCCCGTTCGCCGTCACCTTTGACTACCGCTGCCCGTTCGCCCGCACCGTGCACGAGCACCTGGTGCTCGCCCTCCAGGCCGGCGCCGATCTCGACGCTTCCTTCGCCCCGTTCAGCCTCGACCAGCCCCACATCGAGCCGGGCGGGCTCGACGCCTGGGCCGACCCCGCCAGGATCCCGGCCCAGACCGGCACCCTGGTCGGCCTGGCCGTGCGCGACGCCCAGCCCGAGCACTTCCTCGCCGTCCACCTGGCCCTGTTCACCGCCCGTCACGAGGACCAGCTGGACCTGAAGGACCCCGAGGCCGTGGCCCGGGTGGTCGACGCCGCCGGCGGCGACGGCCAGGCCGCCCTGGCCGAGGTGGCCACCGGCCGGCCGTTGGCCACGCTGGCCGAGGAGCACCAGCGGCTCGTCAAGGACCACGAGGTCTTCGGCGTCCCCACCTTCGTGGTCGGCGAGCACGCCGCCTTCATTCGCCTGATGGACCGTCCCGGCGGCGACGCCGCCATCGCCACGGCCACGATCGAGCGCATCCTCGACACGATCACCGGCTGGCCCAGCCTCAACGAGCTGAAGCACACCCGTATCCCCCGCTGATGGACCAGCGGATGAGCACCGCCGAGGCTCTGATGTGGAAGGCCGAGCGGGACCCTGTGCTGCGCTCGTCGTTCCTCAGCGTCACGATCTGCGAGATCCCGCTCGACTTCGAGCGCTTCCGCCGACGCATGGGCCTCGTCGTCGACGCCTTCCCCCGGCTGCGCCAGAGGGTGGCCAACCAGGTGATCGGAGCGCCCACCTGGGTCGAGGACCGGGGCTTCGACCTCGACCACCACCTCCGCCACGTCGCCCTGGCCGCGCCCGGGTCCGACCGCCAGCTGCTCGAGCTGGCGAGCGACCTCTTCGAGGACTCCTTCGACCCCTCCCGCCCGCTGTGGAGGTTCCTGGTCCTCGACGGCCTGGCCGGAGGGCGCGGCGCCCTGCTCTCCAAGCTCCACCACACCATCACCGACGGCGTCGGCGGGATCCGGATGTCGGGCATGTTGATCGACCTCGAAGCCGACCAGGACCAGCCCAGCGTTCCCGCCCCGGTCGAGGAGCACCGGCCCGCCGCCGGCCTGCTCCGGAGGGTCACTGCGCTGGCGTCACTCCCCGTGGGCCTGACACGGGCCACGGCCGGGCTGGCCGGCCAGGCCGTCGCCGACCCGTGGGCCACGGCCAGAACCGTGGCGGCGATGGCGCAGCTCGACCGGTCCCGCTCCCCGCTGTGGCGCGGCCAGCGGGGCGTGCGCCGTCACCTCGAGGTGCTGTCGTTCGAACTCGAGGAGGTCAAGGCGGCCTCCAAGCGGCACGGCGGCACGCTCAACGACCTCTTCGTCAGCGCCCTGTGCGAGGCCGTCGGCGGGTACCACCGGGCCCGGGGGGCAGGCATCGGTGACCTGCGCCTGTCCATGCCGGTCAGCACCCGCACCGACCGGTCGGCCGGCGGCAACTCCTTCGTGCCCGCCCGCCTCCTCGTCCCCTGCGGCGACCTCCCGGCCGAGGCGCGCTTCCCCCTGGTCCACGAGCGGCTGCTCCGAGCCCGGAAGGGGGCGTCGATCGGCCTGGTCGGCGCCGCCGCTGGCGCCTTAACCTCGCTCCCGGCGGCGGTCGTGGCCCGGTTCGCCCGCCAGCAGACCGACACCGTCGACTTCGCCGCCTCGAACGTGCGGGGCGCCCCCTTCGAGCTGTGGATCGCCGGCGCCAAGATCGTCCACAACCACCCCATGGGACCCACCGGTGGAACCGCCTTCATCGCCACCGTGCTGTCCACCGCCGGCACGCTCGACCTCGGCCTGTGCACCGACAGCGCCGCCGTCCATGACCCCACCGAGCTCCGCGACCGGATCGCCGCCGGGTTCTCAGCCCTGCTCTCCTAGCCGGCGAGCTCGACAGGCGCTGTCATTCGGAGGGGGCCCTGCTGCGTCTCTGTTGGTGGAGCGTCGTCTCGCTCACCTCAGGGACAGGAGAGTCAGGATGATCAAGCGGTTGCGGCGGTTGGTCGCGGTGACGTTGGCGGTGCTCCTCATCCCGATCGGGATCGGCCGGATCCAGTCCGCCCTGGCCTGTTCGTGTGCCCCCGATCCACGCGGCTACGAGGACGACGCAGCCAACGCCGACGCCGTGTTCGACGGGGTGGCCACCCAGCAGTCACCACCCTTCCCCGACCCGCTCGGGTCGGTGACCTTCCGCTTCGACGTCTCGAACGTCGTGAAGGGGAGCGTCACGGACCCCCAGGACGTCACCACCTCGTCCAGTGGGAGCCTCTGCGGCGTCAGCTTCGAGATCGGCCGGGCGTACCGGGTGTTCGCCTACCGGAGCGGCGGCTCGCTGAGCACCGGGCTGTGCAGCGGCAACCGTGCGCTCACCGGCTACCGGCTGGCGGCCGCCGACGGGGGGGTCTTCGCCTTCGGCGCCTCCTCCTTCTCCGGCTCCGCAGGCGGCTCCACGCCACCGTCGCGTGGCCCGCACCAGCACTGCGCCGGGCGAGGCCGTCACCAGCTCCGAGGGCGGGTCCTCACGTTCGGCGCCGACAGCTTCGGCGATCTGGCCGGCCTGCGCCTCAACGCTCCGGTCGTCGCCATCTCGGGGTGACGGCGGAGGAGCCGTCGGCGGCAGCCGCAACCTCCTCCAGGAGGTCGGCCACGCCCTCGTCCTCGTTCGAGGCCAGCACCCGGTCGGCGATGGCCAGCACCTCGTGCCGGGCGTTGGCCACGGCACAGGCCAGACCGGCGGCCGCCAGCATCGACAGGTCGTTCATGTTGTCGCCCACGGCGGCGACCTCGGACAGCGGCACGCCCAGGAGGTCGCACGCCGACAGGAGGCCATGGGCCTTGGTCACGCCGAAGGCCGACAGCTCGACCCACTCCGGGTTCGACGACGTGGCCTGGGCCAGCTCGCCGAGGATGCCCTCGATGGCCGCCACCAGGTCGACGGCCGATCGGCCCTTGCAGCGGGCCACGACCTTCACGACCCCCTCGCCGACGGTGTCCAGCACGTCGGGGACCTCGGCCACCTCGTCGTCCCACGTCTCGCCGTCGTGGAAGAAGCCGGGCTCGTGGACGAAGCGGTCAGGGCCATCGATGGCGAGGACGATGCCGGGCACCGCGGCCCGCACCTGCTCGACCAGCCGCCCGGCGATGGCTGCGGCCAGCAGGTCGACCTGCAGCACCTCGTGGGTGGCGCCGTCGCACACCATGGCGCCGTTGGCGCACACCACGAGGCCCTCCATCCCGACAGGCGCCAGCAGGGGCCAGGTGGCGTGCGGCGGCCGGGCCGTGATGGGGACGACGGCGACGCCGGCAGCGCTGCAGGCGGCCAGCGCGGTGGCGGTGCGGGGGCCGATCGAGCCGTCGCTTCGGAGCAGGGTGCCGTCGAGGTCGGTGGCCACCAGGCGGACGGGCACAGCGTGGCAGCCTGGCAGACCAGGAAGATGCGGCCCAGGCACCGTGTTGTTGTGGATGCAAATATCCCGGAGAGGACCCCCATGATCGACGTCCGTCGCGCCAGCCATCGCCCCACCTCGCGGATGTCGTGGCTCGAGAGCCGCCACAGCTTCAGCTTCGGCCGCCACCACGACCCGGCCAACACCCACCACGGGCTGCTCCTGGTCTCGAACGACGACGTCGTGGCGGCCGGCACGGGCTTCGACACCCACCCCCACCGCGACATGGAGATCGTCACCTGGGTGCTGGAGGGTCGCCTCGAGCACAAGGACTCTGCTGGCCACCGGGGCGAGCTCTACCCGGGGCTGGCCCAGCGCATGAGCGCCGGCACCGGCATCTAGCACTCCGAGATGAACCCGTCCGACGGCGAGGACGTGCACCTCGTCCAGATGTGGGTGCTGCCCG
>JBKJUI010000079.1:0-5142 GCA_046590775.1 Acidimicrobiales bacterium | reverse complement strand
GCCGGGCTGGCCCTCCGGCGGGCGGCGCTCGTCCTCGCCACCACCTTCGCCCTGCTCGGGGTGGCCGCCCTGGCCGTCCCCGGGCTGGGCCTCGAGAGCGCCGCCTGGGTGCTGCCGGCGCTGGCGCTGGCGCTCGGGTCGCTCGCCCTCGGCACCTGGTGGAGGATCGAGGTCTGCGTCGGCACGCTCGCCCTCCTGTGGGTGGCGGCCACCTCCTGGGTGCAGGTCGCCGAGGGCCGGCGGCTCGACCTGGCTGACACCGCCCTGTTCCAGACCGCAGGCCAGGCCGTCGCCGTCGGCGCCGCCCTGGTCGCCACGGCCGTCCTCGCCGCCCGCTCGAACCGCTTCGCCACCCTGGAGGCCTCATCGTGACCGTCCCTTCCGACCTCCGGTCGCCGACCCTCACGGTGTCCGGCCTGCGCAAGCGGTTCGGCGCCACCGTCGCCCTGGACGGGGTCGATGCCGCCTTCGGGCCCGGCGTCAACGGCCTCCTGGGCCCGAACGGCGCCGGCAAGACGACCTTGCTCCGCATCCTGGCCACGGTCCTGGCGGCGGACGAGGGAACCGTCGACGTTCTCGGGTCCGACCCGACGACGGGCGAGGGACGGCTGGCCATCAGGCGCCGGCTCGGCTACCTGCCCCAGGAGCCTGGCTTCCACCGCCACTTCAGCGCCTTCGACTTCGTCGACTACGTGGCCATCCTGAAGGAGTGGGCCGACCGCAGGGCCCGCCACGACGAGGTGCGGCGCGTCCTCACCCTGGTGGGGCTGGAGAGCGCCATGCACAAGCGCATCCGCCAACTGTCGGGCGGGATGCGGCGACGGGTGGGCATCGCCCAGGCGCTGCTCGGCCATCCTGACCTGCTCATCCTCGACGAGCCGACGGCCGGCCTCGACCCTGAGCAGCGACTGCGCTTCCGCGAGCTGCTGGGCACCGAGGCGGCGGGGGCGACCGTGCTGCTCTCCACCCACCAGACCGACGACGTCGCCGCCCTCTGCCAGCGCGTGGTGGTGCTCCTCGAGGGCCAGGTCCGCTTCACCGGCGCCCCTGCGGCGCTGGCGGCCATCGCCGCCGACCGGGTGTGGCTGGCCGGCGACCGGGACCTGCGGGCGCAGCTGGCCTGGGTGACCGGTGAGGGCCGCATCCGCCACATCGGCGACCCGCCGACGGGGGCCCACCTCGTCGAGCCGACCGTCGAGGACGGCTACCTGCTCCTCGCCGGCCGCACCGCCGACCCCGATGGCCAGGCGCTGGCGTCGTGAACGGCTACCACGTCGCCATCGGCGGTCGGTGATGCGCCGCTTCGGCCCTGCGCTGATCGCCATGGCCGGCGTTGGGCTCGTCCTCACGTTCGTCGTCGGCATGGGCCCGGGCGCCACCTTCCTCCTGGTGCCCGTGTTCGGGGCGCTCGGCGCAGTGGGCCTGCTGGCGCTGCGGCGGACGGCCGTTCCCGAGCCAGGCTGGTCAGGGCCCGGTCCCGGCCTCGACCTCAGCACGACCGCCGACGTTCCCGGTCCCGGATCTCGGGTCCGCCCCCCCTCGTGGCGGGTGGCCGGCGCGCTGGCCCGGGTCGAGGCTCGGGAGCTGGCCGAAAGCCCGTGGTTCGCCGTGGGCCTGGGCTTCCTCGTCGTCACCTACATCGCCTTTGGCGGGATCTGGGGCGGCGACAACGGGGAGTCGTGGGCGGACGTCGTCGGGCTGGCGCCGTGGTTCGCCCACCCGATGGTCGGCATGGCCGTTCTGGCCGCCCACCGGTCAGTCACCCGCGCTCGGCGGGACGGGGCGGACGAGCTCTTCGACACCTGTCCGGCGGCGCCCGCCACCCGCACCTGGGGCTTGCTCGGATCCGCCTGGGTGCCGGTGCCCGCCCTCGTGGTCTTCTTCGCCGCCTACGGGGCCACGGTCGTCATCCGCAGCCCGAACGTCTACGGCTCGCCGGGGTCAGGAGCCGCCGCCCAGGTGCTCAGCGCCCTCGTCCTCGGTGTCGGCGGCGTCGTCCTCGGCGTGGCCCTGGGCCGGTGGGTCCACTTCGCCCTCGCATCCGTCGTCGCCGTCGTGGCCATCGGCTTCCTCTCGCTGCGGCTGGCCACGATCGGCGACCCGGGGTGGAACCCGCTGCAGCAGCTGTCGACTTTTCCGCCGCTCTCCAGCCAGTCGCAGGTGTTCGTCGACGCCGCCGACTGGTCCCACCTGGCGTGGATGCTGGCCCTCACGGGCGGCGTCCTCGTGATCGCCATCGCCCGCCACCGTCGGGACCGGTCCACGGCCGTGGCCGGCGCAGCGACGTGCCTGCTGCTGGCGATCACCGGCGTGGTGGCCACCGGCCCGATGCCCGGCTCCTCGTCGGCCCGCATCGCCGGCCTCGTCGCCGATCCCGCCCGTCACCAGGCCTGCCGGGCCGCCGGCACGGTCCAGGTCTGCGCCTACCGCGGATCCGAGGAGCTCGCCGCCCGCCTGGTCGCTGAGGTCACCCCGGTGGCCGCCATGCTCCCCGGCGGCCTTCCCACCCTGACGCTGCGCCAGCGGTTCCCCGGCCAGCTCGACGACCTTCCGCCCGAGGTCGCCCGCCGGCTCCCGGCCGGAGTGCCTGCGGTGCCCTCCGACGAGGCGGCGCTGGGCTACAGCGCTTCGCCCCGGTCGCTGCTCGTCGCTCGGTTGATCGTCGCCGCCCGCGTCGCCGGCCTGCCGACCGAGCCGGGCCCCGACAACCAGCCGCTCGTCATCTCCGGCGAGGCGCGCGGCGTCGTCGCGCTGTGGCTGGCCACGCGCGGGCTCGAGCCGGGGCCGGCTCGTGCGCTCACGTCGGGGCGCTCCGCCAGGGACCTGGGTGACCGAGCGCCTGACGCCTTCGACCGGGGCTCCGCCTGGCCAGATTGCCTTGCGCCGGTGGTGTGGTCGGCCCAGGACCTCCGTGCGGCCCGTGCCCTCGCCGCCCTCCCCGAAGCGACCGTGCGGGCGGCGGTCCACCAGGGCTGGGACCGCTGGCTCGACCCGAGCACCGGCACCGACGAGCTCCTGGCCACCGTCGGCCTGGCCCCGGCTGGACCGTTCGACGCCTTCTCCACCAGGCCGGAGAGCCCGGATTGCTGACCGTGAGCACCGGCACCGACGATCTTCTCGCCGCGCTGGGCCTCGCGCCGGTCGGGCCCTTCGACGTGGTCGTCACCCGGGATCCCGGCCCGTGCTGACCCGATCTCGCACGCCCCCGCGGCGGATGAGGGGGCACGTCGCAGTGGTTCCAACCGCCATGGTCGCCCATCCAGGGCTTGTCGCCGTCACGGTCGCGCTGGCCGCTCTGCCCACGCTGCTCACCCTCGTCCTGGGCGGTGAGGACCTCTTCCCACCCCTGGTCCTCGCCGGCATCGTCACCGGCGCCTCGCTCGGGTGGTCCGCCGATGATCCCGCGGCGGAGCTGCTGGCGACGATGCCGTTCGGCGCCCCGTTCCGGAGCATCTGCCGGGCCGGATCGGCCGCACTCGTGGCTGGAGCCCTCTTCGGCCTGCTGCTCGTGGCGGTGGCCATCGGGCCGGGCCTCCCTCCGGACGTCGGTGACCGCATGCCAGAGGTCGCTACCGCCGCCGCCGCCGCCCTGGCCGTCGGGCTCCTTGCCGCCCGCCGAGGCGAGCGGGCGGCCGGAGCGGGGGCGGTGACCGCAGGCGTGCTCGGCACCGCTTTCGTCGCCGGCCTGGCCGTCAGGCTGACGGAGCTCCCGTCGTTCACGCCCGGGCCACACCACGGCCGCTGGTGGCTGGTGGCGCTGGCTGCCTTCGCACTGGCCCTCCACGCCGGCCGGGACCCCGCCCGGCGCTGAAGCCGAGCTGGCGGGAGCTGGGCCGATGGATACCGAAGTGTCAGCCGAAGGTGTCTGGATCAGACGCCGGCCAGGGCCGGGACCTCGGCCATGGTGGCGACCACCTCAGCCACCTCAAGGGCGTCAGGCTCGTTGCCGAAGACGAAGAACGAGCGGCGGGCCGGCGCCGAGGCGCTCATCCAGTCGCCGTAGCGGTCGTGGATCGATTGCTCCACGTCGACGAGCCGGGTGAAGCCGGCGGCGCTGAAACGTTCCACCCACCAAGCGGCGGTGGCCCAGATCAGGTGGCCGTGGTGCGGGAACCCGCAGGGGTCGACCGGCCAGAGGTCGTAGGTGCCGTCGCGCTCTTTCCATCCGAGCAGCTCGGGCCGGAAGGCGGTGCCGAAGACGGGGTCATCGCCATAGGCGGGGATGTTCGTGACGACGAAGCCCCCGGGGCGGAGGAGGCTGCGGATGCGCTCGAGGTAGCGCCCAAGGTGGCGGGGGTTGAGGTGCTCGAAGATGTCGAAGCCACAGAACACGTCGTAGCCCTCGGGCAAGTCGACCTGCAGGAGGTCGCCGTGGTGGATCCGGGGCTGGACGGCAGGGGGCGCGCTGCTCTTCGACGCAGCGCTGATGTCGATCCCCTCGGCGGCGATGCCGAGCTCGTCGAGAACCGACAGGACGGCTCCGGATGAGCAGCCCAGCTCGAGCGACCGCGTCGGCCTGAAGGCGGCGATTATCTGGCCCAGCACCTGCTTGTCGGTGTCGACCTCGAGGTGCCACACGTTGGGCACCTCGTAGTAGCCGTGCTCAAGGATCATGCGCTCGATCCAATCGGCGTCCTCGGGGTCCCTGACGCGCAGCGCCGGCACCGGACGTCCCGCCGGGTTCCCCGTGAACTGGGCCATCTCATAGCGCTCGGGCCGCATGGCCATGAGGTCGGGCAGGTGGGCCAGACCGGCGACGACGCTGCGCTCGCGGTTCCGGGCCTCGACCGAGCAGATGACCTCCTGCGCCCACTCCTGGCGGGTGCAGCGCGCGCCGAGGTCGGCCAGGGCGTTCGCCATCCCCTCGTCCTCGGGCGCCCGGCCGAGCAGCTCCTGGAAGGTGGCGATGACGAACGTGCGGTCGTCGGTCCCGTCGGTCCCCAGCCGGCGCACCAGGTCGGCGGCCCTCGCCGGGTGGGTGGCGACGTGCTCGACCACCTCGGTGCGGTCAACCCCCTGGCGCAGCTCGGCGGCCACCCGGAGCCGCAGCCGCAGCCCGAGGGGGGCGGCAAAGGCACGCTCGGCCCGGCTGACCAGCTGCACGTCCCGGGACCGGGGCGGCTTCGAGGCGACGACGAGCCG
>JBKJUI010000378.1:0-5758 GCA_046590775.1 Acidimicrobiales bacterium | reverse complement strand
CGGCAGTAGATCCCGGTGGTGGTC
Organism: Acidimicrobiales bacterium; assembly: GCA_046590775.1. Lineage (GTDB taxonomy): Bacteria > Actinomycetota > Acidimicrobiia > Acidimicrobiales > JAUJNH01 > JAUJNH01. Next base: position 5,734 of record JBKJUI010000378.1, on the reverse strand, counting down.
ACCGCAGTGCAGAACCGCCCGTCGAAGCGGGCGTCGCGTGCCTGCACAGCCCGGTAGCAGGCTTCGTGGTCGGTCACCGGGGCAGGAGCCACGAGACGATGCTCGCACGGCGGCGGCGCCCCGACTAGCCAGAATCGGCCGTCTTTCCCGCCGCAGCTGCGGCGCCGGCTCGCTCGCTTCGCTGGGTCAGGGGCGGGGAGGGGGCGGGTCGGGGACCCAGCAGCCTTCGAGGTGGTCGTCGACGAATCCGGCGGACTGCTGGTGGGCGTAGGCCACGGTCGGGCCGATGAACGAGAAGCCCCGCCGGCGCAGCTCCTTCGACAGGGCCGTTGACTCGGGCGTCACCGCCGGGAAGTCGTCCTCGGGGCGCAGTCGGCGAGGCCGTGGTGGCGGGGCGAACCGGGCACAGACGTCGAAGATGGTCTCGCCGGCGGCCCACAGGTCAAGCGTGGCCCGGGCGTTCGTCACCGCCATCTGGCACTTGGCCCGGTGGCGGACGATGCCGGCGTCGCCGAGGAGGCGATCGATGTCGGCCGCCCCGTAGGCCGCCACCTTCTCGGGGTCGAAGCCGTCGAAGGCCCGCTCGAACGCCGGCCGCTTGCGCAGGATGGTGATCCACGACAGCCCCGCCTGGAACCCCTCGAGCACGAGCAGCCCGTACAGCTGCTTCTCGTCATGGAGCGGCCGCCCCCACTCCTCGTCGTGATAGGCGACGTACACAGGGCCGTCGCCGCACCACCAGCACCGAGGCTTGCCGTCGCCCCCGAGGGCCACCGAACGCACGTTCGAGACTCTAGCGCTGTGCTCATCCGGCAGCTCGCCCTGGATCGTGCCTGCATCGAACACGCGTTCGCTACACTTCTCGGCGTGCGGTGGAAGATCGAAGCCGACGAGACGCAGGGGGCGCTCTTCGCCGACGAGGCGCTGGTCGAGCGGCACGTCGGGTCGGGTGAGTTCCGGGGCATGGAGTTCCTCCACGTCAAGGCCCGCACGATCGTCAACCGGGTGCCGGGAGCCAGCAGCATGCCGTTCGAGTGGACGATCAACGCCTACCGGGGCTGCTCCCACGCCTGCAGCTACTGCTTCGCCCGGCCGACCCACGCCTACCTCGACCTCGGGATCGGCGAGGACTTCGACCGCAAGATCGTCGTGAAGGTGAACGCGGTCGAGCGGGTGCGGGCCGAGCTGGCCAGCCCCACCTGGGGCGGGCACCACATCGCCATGGGCACGAACACCGACCCCTACCAGCGCTGCGAGGGGAAGTACCACCTGTACCGGGGGATCCTCGGCGTGCTCGCCGAGCGGGCCAACCCGTTCAGCCTCCTCACCAAGTCCACGCTCGTCCTGCGGGACCTGCCGCTCCTGCAGGCGGCCGCGGCGGTCACCGACGTGCGGGTGAACCTGTCGATCGCCACCCTCGACGAGGACGTGTGGCGGGCCACGGAGCCGGGCACCCCGCACCCCCGGCGCCGGGTCGAGGCGGTCCGCCGCCTGAACGAGGCCGGCGTCCCGTGCGGCGTCCTGGTGGCACCGATCATCCCGGGCCTGTCGGACGGCGACGAGCAGCTGGACGAGGTGGTGAAGGCCGTGGTCGGGGCCGGGGCGGTCGGCGTGTCGACCGTCGGCTTGCACCTCAAGCCGGGGACCAAGGACGTCTTCTTCGAGCGCCTGGCGGCGACCCACCCGGCCGAGCAGGCAGCGCTCCAGGATCGGTACGCCTCGCGGGCCTACCTCCCGAGGGCCGACCAGCAGGAGCTGGCGGCGAAGGTGAGGCGTCTGGTCCACCATCACCGGGGACGGGGCACCCCGAGCACCCGAGCCCGCTTCGTCGTCGGCCCGAGGGCGCAGGGCCTCGGCCCCGGCCGGGCCGAGCACCACCACCAGTGGACGCCGGCGGCGGAGCCGGCCGAGCAGCTCGCCCTGTTCCCGCCCGAACCCCTGCTGCGGTAGGCGATGATGGGCCCGTGGATGCGCCCGGGAACCTGGTCGACCAGCTGTACCAGACGCTGGACGAGGTGCCGCCCGACGAGATGATGCCGGTCATCAGGGTCGCCCTGGCCGAGGCGATCGACGCCACTGACGTCGTTCTGCTGCTGGCCGACTACGCCGAGCTGACCCTGGAGCGCTTCGACCACGGCGGTCGGGCGGCCCCCTCGGAGAGCCGCTCGCTCTCCATCGAGTCGACTGTGCCCGGAGGCTGCTTCAGGAGCCAGGAGGTCGACGTCGAGCACGCCGGCCACAAGCCGGCGGCCTGGACCGTCTGCGCCCCGGTGTCGGTGCGGTCGGAGCGGTTCGGGGTGCTCGAGGTCGAGCTGTCCGCCGAGCCCTCGCCGCCAGCGCTGTCCGCCGTGGTCCAGGTGGCCTGTGCACTGGCCTACGTCATCGCCAGCGCCCGGCGCTACACCGACGTCTTCGAGCGCGTGCGCCGCCGTCGCCACCTGGCACTCCCGGCCGAGATGCAGTGGGAGCTCCTCCCGGTGCTGGGCTACGACTCGCCCGCGTTCAGCCTGGCCGGCTCCCTGGAGCCCGCCTACGACATCGGCGGCGACAGCTTCGACTACGCCATCGACGGCCATCTGCTCACCCTCTCGATCTCCGATGCGATGGGTCACGGCCTGCGGGCCTCGCTCTGCGCCACCCTGGCGGTGACGGCGATGCGCAACTCCCGGCGAGCGGGTGACGGCATCGCCGAGCAGGTGAAGGTGGCCAATCGGGTGCTCTGCGAGCAGTTCGAGAGCGAGATGTTCATCACGACACTCATCATGGAGGTCGACACCAGGACCGGTCGGGGAACGGCGATCAACGCCGGCCACCCCCCGGCCTGGCGGCACGGGGCCACGTCGGTCGGGCCGGTCGAGGTGCCTCCCGACCCTCCGCTCGGCATGGTGGCCGGCGGGACGTTCCGCTCGCATCCCGTGCAGCTGTCCTCGGGCGACCGCCTGGTGCTTCTCACCGACGGGATCCTCGACGCCGGCCCGAGCCGCGACGACCCGTTCGGGATGGACCGGTTCTCGGCGTTCGTCGCCGACAACCGCAGCACCCCGCCGCGCGAGTTCGTCCGTCAGGTCACACGGGCCGTCCTCTCGCACCAGGGTGACGACCAGCTCCTCGACGACGCCACGCTCCTGTGCCTCGACTGGACCGGTGAGGGAGCCGAGGAGGCCGCAGAGGCCTGAGCCGATCCGCTACGTCGTGGTGGCCGGCTCGTCGGGGCCGATCAGCTTGCGGTCGGCGATGAAGCCGCCGAAGGGGATCACCGAGCACAGCAGCGTCAGCAGCGTGCGCTTGAGGCGCCACTTCTCGTCGAGCGCCACGATGCCGACGAGCAGGACGTAGAGGAGGAAGAGCATCCCGTGGATCGGGCCCATCAGCTTCACCCCGCCCTCCTCGTCGGCGGTGCGCTTCACGACGGTCGCCACCAGCAGGATGAGGAAGCTGACCGCTTCGAGGATGGCGACGATCCGGAGCGCCTTCTTCACAGCCTGCAGACTCTCACCGCAGGCTGCTGGCGGCCAAGGCGACCACGATCAGCCCGGCGACCACCCGGTAGGCCACGAACGGGGCGAACGTGCGGGTGCGGAGCAGCTTGAGCAGGACGGCGACGGCCAGGAACCCCGAGACCCCCGACGTCACGATGCCGACGCCGAACGCCCCGGTGAAGCCGGGCGGGATGCCGCCGTCGAGGAGGAACAGCTTGCCCATCTTGTAGACGACGGCCCCGCCCGTGATCGGGACTGACATGAGGAAGCTGAGGCGGGCCGTGGCGTCGCGGTCGAAGCGCAGCCATCGGGCCATGGACATCGTGGCCCCGGACCGGCTGACCCCGGGCTGCAGCGCCACCGCCTGCGCCGCCCCCATGAGCAGTGCCTCGCGGGTGCCGAAGTGGGAGTCCATGCGCTCCGCCGGCCGCCGGTCGGCCACCAGCAGGACGATGCCGAAGACGACGAGCATGATGCCGATGAGCCACTCGGCGCCGAGGTGCTCGGTGATGACGCCGTCGAGGAGGGCTCCGGTCGTCACCCCCGGGACCGCCGACAGCAGCAGCAGCCAGAACCTGCGCTCGTCGGGCGTCTCCACGGCGCGTCGCCCGATGCTGCGGAGGCCGGCACGGCCCAGTGGCACCAGGTCCCGGCGGAAGTAGGCCAGAAGGGCCAGGACGGTGCCGATGTGCAGGGCCACGTCGAAGGCCTTCTCCAGGTCCTTCCCGCCGGAGCGGGAGAACTCGTCCCAGCCGAACAGCCAGGGCACCAGCAGGAGGTGGCCCGAGGAGGAGATCGGCAGGAACTCGGACAGCCCCTGCGTGAGGCCGAGGATGATCGCGTGCAGGAGCGGCAAGGTGCGGAGCCTCGCAGGACCGCGTCGCCGACGGCCAGCCACGCGCGTGAGGATGGGGCGGTGACCGACGTGCTGCCCCGCTGGGACCTCACCCCGTTCTTCCCCGCCCTGGACGATCCCTCCGTGTCGGCTGCGGTGGAGCAGCTGAGCGCCGACGTGACCCGGCTGGCCGCACTGTTCGAGGAGCACGACGTGCGGGGCGGCGCCGTCCGCCCGGTCGACGATGGCGCCGTCACCTCCTTCGAGGCGGTGGTGGCGGCCACCGAGGCGGTCCGCGTGCGCCTCCGCCTGGTGGCGGCCTACGTCGCCGCCCACGTCGACACCGATGCGGCCGACGACCGGGCCGCCGCATTGCAGGCCGAGCTGCTGGCCGGGTCGTCGAGCTTCCGGGCCCTCGTCCCCCGCTTCGACGCGTGGGTGGCCTCGTTCGGCGCCGACGCCCTGATGGCCAGGAGCGAGGTCGCCGCCGAGCTGGCCTGGCCCCTGTGCAAGGCCGAGGTCTCGTCCCGGCACCAGCTGTCGGAGCCCGAGGAGGCGCTGGCGGCCGACCTGTGGCTGTCAGGCGGCTCGGCCTGGTTGAAGCTGCATGGTGACGTCTCGGCCCGGCTCACCGCCGAGGTGGCGCTGCCCACCGGCCCGGAGCGCCTGCCGATCACCGTCGTTCGCAACCTGGCGGGCGATGCCGACCCGGCGGTGCGCCGGGCGGCCCATGAGTCCGAGGTGGCGGCGTGGCGCAGCGTCGAGGTGCCGCTGGCCGCCGCCCTCAACGGGGTGAAGGGGGAGGTGGGCCTCCTGAACCGCCGGCGGGGCTGGCCCGACGACCTGGAGCCGGCGCTGCACCTGAACTCCGTCGACCGCCCCACCCTCGACGCCCTCACTGCGGCCGTGCGGGTCGCCCTGCCTGACTTCCGTCGCTACCTCAGGGCCAAGGCCGGCATCCTCGGCCACGCCGACCGCCGCCTCCCGTGGTGGGACCTGCTGGCCCCGGTGGGCAAGGCGTCAGCGGTGGAGGTGAGCTGGGACGAGGCCTGCGCCACGGTCGAGCGCGCCTTTGCCACCTACTCGCCGGCGCTTCAGGCGCTGGCCCGGCGCGCCTTTGCCGAGTCGTGGGTCGACGCCGAGCCCCACGACGGGAAGCGGGGCGGCGCCTACTGCATGGGCTTCCGCAACGGGGAGAGCCGCGTGTTCATGAACTTCGCCGGCACGGCCGACAGCGTCTCGACGCTCGCCCACGAGCTCGGCCACGCCTATCACAACACGACGCTCGGGCACCGGAGCCAGCTGCAGCGCCAGACCCCGATGGCCCTGGCCGAGACGGCCTCGATCTTCTGTGAGACCGTGCTCGTCGAGGCCTGGCTCGACGGAGCCGACGACGAGCGACGCCTGGTGTCCAGGACCA
>JBKJUI010000367.1:0-12676 GCA_046590775.1 Acidimicrobiales bacterium | reverse complement strand
CCGGCGATCCCCGAGAAGCAGTGGAACCAGGCGACGTTCATCCCGCCGACCTCCGGGCTGACACGACCTGGGGGTCGGGCGCACCGACCGTGCCCGCAGCCGGCTCGGTCATCAGGGGCGCAGGGCGCGGGCGGTGGCGCAGGCGGCGCCATAGCCGTTGTCGATGCCGACGACGGTCACGCCGGGGGCGCACGAAGCCGTCATGGCCAGCAGGGCGGTGACGCCGCCCAGCGAAGAGCCGTAGCCGACCGACGTCGGGACGGCGACGACCGGACAGGCCACGAGGCCGGCGACGACCGAGGGGAGTGCGCCTTCCATGCCCGCCACGACGACCACGGCGTCGGCCGCGGTGAGCGTGTCGACCTCGTCGAGCAGCCGGTGGACGCCGGCCACGCCGCAGTCGGCCAGCAGCTTGGCTCCGATGCCGAAGGCGGCCAGCACGGCCACGCACTCATCGGCCACGGGCAGGTCGGCGGTGCCGGCCGTGACGACCGGGACCTGCACCTCGCGGGGCGCGGCCGGCCGCCACACGAGCGTGCGGCCGGCGACGAGGGCGGCCCGGTCGACGGACAGGACCGCTTCCCGCTGGGCCTCGTCGCTGCGGGTGAGCACCACCGGCCCCTCACCGTGGGCCAGCAGCTCGGCCACCACGGCGACGCACTGGCCCGGCGTCTTCCCCGGGCCGTACACCGCCTCGGGCATGCCCTGGCGCAGGGAGCGGTGGTGGTCGACCCGGGCCACGCCCAGGTCGGCGTAGGGGAGCCGGGCCAGGCGGGCCGCCGCCTCGGCGGGCTCCACCCGGCCGGCGGCCACGTCGGACAGCAGAGCCTCGAGCGCAGGGCGGTCCATGGCGGCGGATGAGGCTACCGGGGGACTACGACCCCGGGAGGAGGTCCTTCGGGACGTCCTCCATGCCGGAGGGCAGGGAGCCGTAGCCGATGTTCCCCGGGTTGGTCGGCATGCTCGGGCCCCCCGGGTTGGAGAGGTAGCCGGTGTTGGGCAGGAAGGGCGGGCTCGTCCGCCGGTACAGCCGCCGGCCCTCCACGACCTCGCCCAGGTAGCGCCCGTCGGCGTCGACCACCAGGTCGGGCTGGTCCTCGAGGCACCACCCCACCAGGGTCCCGTCGACGGAGTGGACGTAGCGGGAGTCGGCGCGAAAGGCGATCCAGTCGCCGGCCTGGTCGTGGAACATCTCAGTGCTCATCGCGCCAGTGTTGTGCACGACCGATGGCGACGTGCCGTCCCGTAGGATCCCGGCGGATGGCCACCATCGCCTACCTCGGGCCTCCGGGAACGTTCTCGGAGGAGGCGCTGCTCAGCGAGAGCGACCTGGGCGAGCACGAGCTCGTCGACCTGCCCACGTTCCCGGACGTGCTGGCGGCCGTGGCCGAGGGGCGCGCCGACCTCGGCTTCGTCGCCATCGAGAACGCCATCGAGGGGACGGTCAACGTCACCGTCGACGCCCTGGTGTTCGAGCACCAGCTCCTGATCCAGCGCGAGGTCGTCCTGCCGGTGCACCAGCACCTGCTGGCACCGGCCGGCGTCGCCGTCGAGGACGTCGACCACGTCGTGTCCTTCCCGGTCGCCCTGGCCCAGTGCCGGCAGTTCTTCGCCGACCGGCTGCCCGGCGTTCGGGAGGTGGCGGCGTCGTCCACGTCCGACGCCGCCCGCATGGTGGCCGCCGGCGACTGCCCGCCGAGGTCGGCCGCCATCGGCACCCGCCTGGCGGCAAAGCTGTACGACCTCGACGTGCTCGCCGAGTCGATCGAGGACCACCCGGAGAACGCCACCCGCTTCGTCCTCGTCGCCCGCGAGGAGGCGGGGCTGCCGGCCCGCACCGGGCACGACCGGACCTCGATCGTCCTGTTCCAGCGCCGCAACGCCCCGGGCTCGCTCCACGCCATCCTGGGCGAGTTCGCCGCCCGCGGCCTCGACCTCACCAAGCTGGAGAGCCGGCCCCGCAAGCAGGCCCTCGGCCAGTACTGCTTTCTGATCGACGTGGTGGGCCACATCGCCGACAGCGTCGTGGCCGACTGCCTGCGCGAGGTCCACGCCCACCTGGCCGAGGTCAAGCTGCTCGGCTGCTACCCCGCCGCCGGCGAGGGCAGCGACGCCCGCCGGGCCGAGGTCACCGAGGCCTCACGCGAAGCCTCAGCCTGGGTCGACGGGTGGCGCCGCCGGGTTCGCGACACCTGAGGGCCTCACCGCCGGCGTCGATGATGGTGGTCGGTCCGCCGTCTAGCCTCGGCCGGTGGAGGGATGGCCGAGCGGCCGAAGGCAGCGGTCTTGAAAACCGCAGTCCGGCAACGGACCGGGGGTTCGAATCCCCCTCCCTCCGCGGGCGCTGCTAGGCGGAGCGGTGCTGCAGGACGTAGGCCGCCGCCTGGGCCCGGTTCTTGACGCCGACCTTCCGGTAGGCGTTGCGGAGGTGGGTCTTGACCGTGTTGACGCCCAGGTGCAGCAGGCGACCGGCCTCGGCGTTGGACAGACCGGAGGCGACGAGGGCCAGGACCTCGCTCTCCCGCTCGGTGAGGTGGCGGTCGCGTCCGGGCCACAGGCGGTCGGTGCTGCGCAGCTGGCGGCCCGGGCCGGGGTCGACCACGGCGTGGCCGCCGGCCACCCGGGTGATGTCGGCCGCCAGCTGGATGGCGGGCAGCGTCTTGGAGAGGACGGCGTCGGCACCGCTGTCGAGGACATCCCGCACCAGGTCGGCGTCCCAGGAGAGCGTGTACACGGCCACCCTCCTCACGTTGACCATCCCTTGGAGCTGCCGCACCCGGTCGAGGCCCATCTCGGCTCGGCCATAGGTGTCGAACAGCACGACGTCGACAGGCTCGTCGAGCTCTTCCTGGCCGACGACGAGCTCGGTGACCTCGAGCCGGGGAGCGAACTCAGCCAGCAGGGCGGCGACGCCGGCCACCACCAGGTCGAAGTCGTTGGCCACGGCGATGCGCACCGGCCGGCTGGGGGCGAACGTGGCGGTCATGGTCTCAAGCGTTCCCCCCGAAGGTGGGCTTCACCCCTGTGGGTGACCCAAACTGCAGTGCCGGACGCAGTTGGGCATGCTGTCCACGCCCGATGACCACCGACCTGTTGCTGATCGAGGACGACGCCGGCGACGCCGTGCTGGTCCAGGCGCTGCTGGAGGACGACGCGCACGGGGTCGTGGCGGGTGCGGTCATCGGCGACGTGTGCGGGCACGGACCGGACGAAGCTGCGCTCGGGGTCAGCCTTCGCATCTCCTGGCGGGCCCTGGCCCTGGCGGAAGCGCATGAGGACCGGATGCTGCCCCTGCTTCAGGAGGTCCTGCGGACCGAGCGCCAAGACCCCGACCTCTTCGCCACGGTGTCGCAGATCACGATCAGCGCGGACCGGTCGACGATCGTGGTTCGCTCGGCCGGGCACCCGCAGCCCGTGCTGTTCGAGGGAGCGCGGGCGACGGAGCTGCCCACTGAGCAGGGACCGCCCATCGGCGTCTTCGACGATGGGCAGTGGCCGGCGGTGTCGTTCCCCCTCCCTGACCCGTGGACATCGTCCTGTACACCGACGGCCTGATCGAGGGTCGCGACGGCGCCGGGCGGTGGGGGGCCGAGGGGCTGACCGCCGCCGCCCCTCTCCTCGTCGTCCCCTCCCAGGAGGGCGGCCCCCTCGAGGGTCTGGTGCGGGCGCTGGTCACCGATGCCGTCCGCCGCAACGGCGGGCCGCTCCCGGACGACGTGGCCATCCTGGCGCTGTCCTCCCGACCATGAGCCCTGCGCTCCCTCTGCGCTCCGACGGCGTGGACGCTGCACCGGAGGGTGGGCCTGCTCTGCGTCCTCATCGCCCTGTTCGGCGTGCTCGTGGCCGGCTCCGCCGCCCTGGCGCTGCGGCAGCTCACCACGGCCCGGGAGTCGGTGATCAACCGCGTCGACCCGGCCCTGGTCGCCGGGCTCGAGGCGTATGCAGCCCTGGCCAGCCAGGAGTCCGGGGTGCGGGGCTTCGCCCTGTCCGGCGAGCGGTCCTTCCTCGAGCCCTTCAAGATGGCCCGGGTCAAGGCCGACGAGAGCTCCGCACGATCCCTGTGGTCGTCCTCACCACGTCGGAGGCCGAGGAGGACGTCCTGCGCAGCTACGACCTGCACGCCGACGCCTACGTCACCAAGCCGGTCGACTTCGAGTCGTTCGTCGAGGTCATCCGCCAGGTCGACGAGTTCTTCATCTCGGTGGTGCGCCTGCCACGCGACCAGTAGGCGCGTGGCCGAGCCCTCAGGGTGTGCTGATCTCGTTGGCGGCGGCGATGGCGGCGGCCGGGTCGAGGGCGACGCGGCCGGCCAGCCAGCAGGCGACGGGGGCGGCCACCCGCTCGCTGGCGTGGGCGGCCACGGCGGCCAGCTCGAGGATGGCGGCGAACTCCTCGTCGGTCGGGGCCGGAAGCGCCAGCCGCTCGGCGTAGGCCGCCAACCAGGCGCGCCCGGGCTCGTGCTCTTCGGTCATCGCACGAGCGTAGGGGTGGCCACGGTGTCGAGGGGGTGGAGGTTGGGCTACGGTGCGCGCGTCGCACGCCATCTGGGGAAGTCGGTGCAACTCCGATGCGGTCCCGCCACTGTGACCGGAGCGATCCGGGAGCCAGGACACCAGGTGCGACGAACGTGGGCCACGTCGGTCCACTCCACGAGGATGGAGGCTTGAGTCCTGATGAACCCAACCGAGGCTCGCAACGCCCGGCCCGGCCTGGCCCTCCCCATCTGGGGGTGGCTCGTGGCCGCAGTGGCCACGCTGCTGTTCTGGACCGTGATGATGGAGGCGGGGGCCGTCTCTGCCGCCCTCGGTCAGAGCGGGCCGTTCCTGCACGAGCTGTTCCACGACGGGCGCCACCTCATCGGCGTGCCCTGCCACTGATGCGGCGCTGCGGCCCGGGGTGATGCTCGAGCGGTTCGACCCGGCGCGCCTGCGCTCGGTCGCCGTCGTTGCTGCCCTGGTCGGCCTGGTCGCCGGGCTGGCCAGCGCCCTCCTCCACACCTTCGTCGGCGAGCCGCTCGTGCGCCAGGCCATCGCCATCGAGGAGGCTCGGCTGGCGGCGGCCGGGGGCGGCGGCGAGCAGGAGCTGGTCTCCCGCGCCGTCCAGAGCGGCGTCGGGCTGTTCGCCGGCCTCGCCCTGGCGGGCGCTGCGTTCGGGATGCTGTTCGCGCTGGCCTTCTGGGGCCTGCGCGCCGGCCGCCCCGACACCTTCCGCCGGGCGCTGGTGGTCGGCTCGCTGCTCTTCGGCTCGCTCGCGCTGGCCCCCTGGCTGAAGTACCCGCCCAACCCTCCGGCCGTCGGCAACCCTGACACCATCGACCGCCGCCAGGCCCTCTACGTCTCGCTGCTCGCCCTCAGCCTGTTCCTGGGGCTGGCCGGGGCCGCCCTGGCCACCCGGCTGCGGTCCTGGCCCGAGCACCGTCGGGTGGCGGCGGTGGCGCTCGCCGTCGTCGTCCCCTTCGCCCTGGCGCTGGCCCTGCTCCCGCCGGCCCCTGATGCGGTCGACGTCCCGGCCACGCTCATCTGGCGCTTCCGCCTGGCCTCCCTCGGCGGCAACGCGCTGCTCTGGGGGATCCTCACCCTCGGCGTCGGCCTCCTCGCCGCCGAGGCCACCCGCCGCCGGGAGGTCCTGGCCGAGCCAGCCGGCGCTTTAGGCAGCGGAGCGCCAGCCCACGCAAGGACCGAGGTCGGCCGCCCCCTCTGAGGAGCTGGGAGTGCCCTGAAGTAGAGCCCACGACACGGCTCGGCGCCCGCAGGCGTCCCAGGTCAATCAGCTCAGAGGGACGCTCTACCGAGCTACCGGGAGGCGCTGCCGGTCGATGCCCGGATGTCGCCTGGGCGAGACGCTTGGAGCGCTCCTTGCCCGGTACCCGCGGTGGCTGGAGCGGCGGCGGCTCCCGCGCTCGGCGGGGCGGATCTGGCCCATTCGGCCGCCGCCGCTTCATCGGTGTGGCGTCGCAGCGCCTCGGCCAGGGCGGCGACCACGGCCTGGGTGGCGAGGGGCCGCTGGTGGCGGAGGGCGTCGGTGATGTGGGGGAGCTGGCCGGGGGGCATCCCGGCATCGACGAAGGGCCTCCACACGTGCTCGCGGAAGAGGGCGACGAAGTGCTCGGCCAGCCCGTCGGTCGCCGCCCGGATGGCGGCAGCGGCGTCGAGGACGGCCTCCATCGGCACGCCGTCGGCGGCCAGCCCGGCGCCAGCCTCGAACAGGGGTGCGCTCGGAGCCACGAAGTGGTCGCCCTCAGGGGCCACCACGCCCAGCTCCACCGCTCGCAGCAGGGTGGCCGGCGTGCCGTCGGGGAAGAGCGCGGCCAGCTCCTCGAGCGAGATGCGCCGGGGAGCCGGGTTGGCGAACGGGGCGGAGAGGGCCTCCTCGAAGCCGAGGACGTCGTCGAGGCTGCGGCCGGCCTCCCACGCGTCGAGGAGCTCGCGGATGGCCGTGAGGGGATAGCCCCGGCTCAGCATCGTGAGCACCAGGCGGAGTCGACGGAGGTGGTCGGCGCTGTAGCGGCCCCGACGGCCCTCCCGGCGCGGCGGGGGCAGCAGCCCGCGCTCTTGGTAGAGCCGGACGTTGCGGACGGTGGTCCCGGCCTGGCGGGCCAGGTCGTCGACGGACCACTCCTCGGTCGGATCGGGCGCCGATCCGGTCGACGGCTCTGGCTGCGGCGCATCCGCCATGGCCCGATCGTACCCTTCTTGATTGTGCCATTGCCGGATGGCATAGTGGGCGGCACCGCCGCAGAGGGGAGTTCGCGTGGCCACTGGTGCAGGTGACGAGTGGGTGTACGTGGCGGCGCCGCTGTTCGCCTACGGCATCGTGGTCCTCGGTCTGGCGCTGTGGGGCTGGGGGGAGGGCGGCGGCGACGACCGCAACGTCGTCAAGGGCTTCTTCCGGGCCATCTCGTTCTCGCTGCACCGCCTCACCGGGCTCCCGGGCTGGTGCATGGCCGGCGGCCTGACGGCCCTGATGTCGGCCGGCATCGCCGCCTTCGGCCTGTACTGGGACGTGGCCTGGCACATCGACCTCGGGCGCGACAAGCAGCTGTTCACCCCGTCGCACACGTTGATCCTGATCGGCCTCAACGGTCTGATCTTCGCGGCGGCCATCGCCATCCTCTTCGCCACCCTCGACGGAGCCGACGCCGGAGCCGGAGGGACGGGCTCAGGCGTGCGCAGCCTGCGCATCCCGTGGTCGGCGCTGGTCCTCGGCGCGCTGGGCTTCGGCGCCTCGGCGGCGTTCCCCCTCGATGACCTGTGGCACTCGACCTACGGCGTCGACGTCACCCTCTGGAGCCCGACCCACCTGCAGCTGATCGCCGGCGGTGCGCTCAGCCCGCTGGCCATCTGGCTGATGATCCGGGAGGGCCGGCGCGAGGCGGGCTCCGCCCCCACCATGCTCGGCCGCGGCATCGAGGTGCTGGTCTTCGGCGCCATCCTCACGGGCCTGGCCATCGTGCAGGGCGAGTTCGACTTCGGCGTCCCGCAGTTCCAGGCCATGTACCAGCCGATCCTGCTGAGCATCGCCGCCGGCCTGGCCCTGGTCGCGGCGCGAGTCGCCATCGGTGCGGGCGGAGCGCTGCTGGCGGCGCTCAGCTTCCTGGTGCTGCGGAGCGTCATCGCCCTGCTGGTGGGCGGCGCCCTGAACCACACCGTGCCCCGCTTCCCCCTCTACGTGGTGGCGGCCGTCGGCGTCGAGGTCGTGGCGCTGACCTTCGGCACCCAGGCTCGCCTCCGCTTCGCCATCGTCTCGGGCGTGGTCATCGGCACCGTGGGCCTGGCCGCCGAGCTGGCGTGGATCGAGCTGTCGGGCTGGGGCTCGGTGCCCACCACCGGCTTCCCCGTCGCCGTGATCCTCAGCGTGGTGGCCGCCTGCGCCGCCGCCCTGCTCGGGGTGGCCCTGGTGCAGGGGGCCGTCCCGCCCGACCCAGCCGAGCGGGCGGCGGTCCCTGCGGCCCGGGTCACGCCGCTGCTGCTGGCCACCGCCGCCCTGGCCCTGGTGGGCGTCCTGGCCGTGCCGCTCCCCCGCAACGTCGGCGACGTCCAGGCCGTCATCAGCCTCGACCGCCTCGACGGCGCCGCCTACGTGACCGTGCAGCTCGAGCCTCCCGGTGCCGCCGACGAGGCCACCCTGTTCGGGATCATCGCCTGGCAGGGCGGTGGCCGGGTGCTGGCCGAGCTGGACGAGGTGGGGCCCGGGCGGTACGTCTCGTCCAAGCCCATCCCCGTCAGCGGCGAGTGGAAGTCGATGGTCGGCCTTCAGCGTGGTGACGAGGTGATGGCCGCCCCCATCTACCTCCCGGCCGACCCCGAGATCGGCGCTTCGGCCATCCCCGCCCTGCCCGAGCGCCGGGTGCCCTTCTCGCTCAACACCGACATCCTCCTGCGCGAGGGCAAGGACGGACCGGCCTGGCCGGCGCTGCTCAGCTACGGCGGCGTCGCCATCGTGCTCGCCATCTGGATGTCGCTGTTTGCTCGCGCCGCCTCCCGCGTGCGCCCGAGGTCCAAGCCGCAGGGCGGAGGCCGCCTCGGCGGCGTCGGTCCTGAGCCTGCCTGACCTCCCCCAACCCTCGGGTCTGCCCACTTCTGGCTCCTGGGGACGGCAGAGGTGGGCAGACCCGGGGTCTTGGGGTGGCTCGGCGGCCCCCGTCGCCCCGCTGCCCTACGTTGTGCCCTATGCGGGTCGCGGGAACGGGGACGACGTGAAGAAGACCAGCGTCTACCTGCCCGAGGCGCTCAAGGACCGGCTGGCCGCCGTGGCGGTGCGGACCGGGCGGTCGGAGGCGCAGCTGGTGCGCGCTGCGGTCGAGCGGCTGGTCGAGTCGGAGCCGGCGTTCGGGCCGGTGGCCCGCACCGAGGATCCGGTCGTCCGCCGCAACCGCCGGGAGCCGGCGCTCATCGGCCTCGGCATGGGCCCGGGCGATCCGGGCCTGGTGTCGCTGCGCACCGTGGCCGAGCTGCGCCAGGCCGACCGGGTGCTCGCGCCCAGCACGAACCTGGCGTCGATGGGCCGCTCGGAGGTGATCGTGCGGGAGGTGGCACCCGATGTCGTCGTCGAGCGGGTCAGCTTCGTCATGGAGCTGGACGGCGCCGCCCGGTCAGCGGCGCTGGCCGCCGCCGCCGAGCGGGTCGTGGCCGCGCTCGACGCCGGCGAGCGGGTGGCCTTCGTCACCCTCGGCGACCCGAACGTCTACAGCACGTTCTCCTCCCTGGCCGAGGAGGTGCGGGAACGGCGGCCTGACGTTCCGATCGAGACGGTGCCCGGGATCATGGCCTTCCAGGACCTGGCCGCCCGGTCGGGCACGGTGCTGGTCGACGGCGACGAGCGCCTGGTGCTGGTCCCGGCCCGAGCCGGCAGCGACCCCGGCGTGGTGGCGGCCGCCGCCGCCGACCCGTCGGCGGCGCTGGTGGTCTACAAGGGCGGCGGCAGGCTGCCCGAGCTGGCCGAGGTGCTGGCCCGGGCCGGGCGCCTCGACGGCGCCGTGCTCGGCGAGCTCCTCGGGCTTCCCGGTGGGCGGGTGGCCAACGTGGCCGACGTCGCCGACCGGCCCGCCACCTACCTGGCCACCGTGGTCGTGCCGCCCGTCCGGCTCGAGCAGCCCAAGCCCGAGGCGCCGGTGGCCGCGACGCGCCGGAGGCGGACCGCCTCGTGATCTCCTTCGTGGGAGCCGGTCCGGGTGCGGCCGACCTCCTGACGCTGCGCGCCGCCGACCGGCTGGCCCGGGCCGACGTCGTCGTGTGGGCGTCGTCGCTCGTGCGCGACGAGCTGCTCGAGCTCTGCGCCGCTGGTGTCGAGCTGCGCGACTCGGCGGGCATGACGTTCGAGGACGTGGTGGCGGTCTACGAGGCCCACCCGGAGGCCAGGATCGTCCGGCTGCACTCGGGCGACATCGCCCTCTACTCGGCGGTGCAGGAGCAGGTCGACTGGTGCGAGGCGAACGGCCGAGCGTGGGAGATCGTGCCCGGTGTCGGCTCGCTGGCCGCCGCCGCCGCGCTGGTGGGTCGGGTGCTCACGGTCCCCGGGGTGGCCCAGTCCGTCGTGGCCACCCGCCTGCCCGGCCGCACCGCGGCGTCGATGCCGGCCGGCGAGACCGTCGCCTCCTTCGCCCGGCACGGGACCACGCTGGCCGTGTACCTGTCGGCCGCCCGGCCCGATGAGCTGCAGGACGAGCTGCTGGCCGGCGGCACCGGCTACCCGGCCGACACCCCGGCCGCCTTCGTCGTTCGGGCGTCGTGGCCCGACGAGCGGGTCCACCTCACGACGGTCGGGAACCTGGCCGAGGTCATGCGGGCCGACGGCGCCCGCACGGCGGCGCTGGTGCTGGTCGGCCCGGCCCTGGCGGGGGCGGCCCAGCGCTGCCACCTCTACGACCCGAGCTACGCCCACGGCCACCGGCGTCGCTCCCTCCCGGGGACGACTGAGGGCAGGCCCCGCACCCCCAGGGTCGCTCCGTGAGGCGCCGCGGCCAGCGTCCGGCAGGGTCCCCGCCCTCGCCCGATCCGATCGAAGGAGCCGGCCCCGACCGGCGGCTCGCCCGCGGTGGATCCAGGGGAGGCGGGACGGTGGCGCGGAACGGGTCGGCGCCGACCGCTCGCGCCTGGGCGGTGGCTCGGTGAGCGCGACCGTGGCGCTGGTCGGTGGCGGTCCGGGTGACCCCGAGCTGCTGACCCTGCGGGCCGAGGCGCTGCTGGGCCTGGCCGAGGTGGTGGTCGCCGACGCCACCCTGGTGGACACCGCCGGCCAGCTCGCCGGCGACGCCCGGGTGCTCGGCGTGCTCGACGGCCGTGCCGCCATCAGCGTGCTGCTGCGGATGTCGGCCCGGTCCGCACGTCCGGTGGTGCGCCTCTACCTGGGTGACCCGTGGCTGCACCCGGCCTTCGAGGTCGAGCGGGAGGCGCTGGAGCGGGCCCACCGGACCGTCGAGGTGGTGCCCGGGGTGGCGCTCGAGATCGCCGTGCCGGCGCTGGCCGGCGTCCCCGTGCACCACCGGCAGCTGGCCGTGGCCTGCACGATCGGCCCCTACGACGCGCTGCCGCCGGCCGCCCATCCGGCGCGGACCCTCGTCAGCGTGGGCGCCTCCGCCGAAGCCATGGTGAGGGCGGCGCTGGACGGCGGCGACGGGTCGATCCCCGCCGCGCTGGTGCCCGTCGAGGACCCCAGGGCGGCGTGGCGGGGTCAGCTCGCCGACGCCACCGGACCGGCGGCGACGATGACGGGGACCGTGCTCCTGGTCGTGGGGTCGGTGTGCCGTGCCCCGGGCCCGCCGGCCGACGCCGACGCTCCTCCCGGAGCCGACGGGGCTGAGGAACGGTGATGGCCGGAACCGTCGAGCCCCCGATGGCTCCGGAGGTCGCTGCCGCCGGCGGGCTGCGCACCGGGTGGACCACCGGCGCCTGCGCCGCGGCCGCAGCCAAGGCGGCCCTCCTCGGCCTGGTGACCGGCTCGGCCCCCGACCGGGTCGAGATCGGCCTTCCCGGCGGTCGGCGGGTGGAGTTCGCCGTCGAGGCCGAGGTACCGAGCCGGTGCATCGTGGTGAAGGACGCCGGCGACGATCCCGACTGCACCGACGGCGCCCGCATGACCGCCGACGTGCAGGAGGCCGACGACGGGCGCACCACCCTCCGAGCAGGCGCCGGCATCGGCGTCGTCACCAAGCCGGGCCTGGGTCTCCCCGTGGGCGAGGCGTCGATCACCGAGGTGCCTCGCCGGATGATCGCCGCCGCGCTGGCCGAGGTCGACCTGCGGCCGGTGACCGTCACGTTCTCGGTGCCGGGCGGCGAGGCCATGGCGGCCAAGACGTCGAACGCCCGCCTCGGCATCGTCGGCGGGATCTCGATCCTGGGCACGACCGGCGTGGTCAAGCCGTTCTCCACCGCGGCCTACCGCGCCTCGGTCGTCCAGCAGATCGACGTGGCCGCCGCCCAGGGCGCCGATGTCATCGTGCTCTGCACCGGCACGCGCTCGGATGCCTTCGCCCAGAGGGCTCTGCCCCTTCTGCCCCCGGTCTGCTTCGTCGAGGTTGGCGACTTCACGGGCATCGCCCTGCGCCGGGCGGCCCGCGACGGCTTCTCACGCGTGGTCTGGGTGGGGATGGTCGGCAAGATCACCAAGCTGGCGGCGGGCGTGATGATGACCCACTTCCGGCGCAGCGCCGTCGACACCGGTCTGCTGGCCGACGTGGCTCGCCAGTCGGGCGCGCCCGGAACCGTGGTCGCGGCCGCCACGGAGACGAACACCGCCCGCCACTTCTTCGAGACGTGCATGGCCGAAGGGGCCACCGAGCCGCTCCGTCTCCTGTGCCAGCGGGCCGCCGCCGCCTGTCGCTCCCACGTGGGCGGCGAGCTCGAAGTCGACGTGGTGTGCGTCGACTTCGACGGCATGATCGAGGTCGCCCGTGGCTGAGGTGGTGCGGTCCGCCGGCCGGGCCGACGACGGCCGGCCCCGACCGCCGGTCGACGTCGTCGGGCTGCTGGGCGGCCGCCCCGTCGGGCCCGCCGCCGAGGCGGCGTTGCGGCGAGCGGGGCTGGTGGCCGGAGGGCGGGACCAGCTGGCCGGTGTCGCCGACCTGATCGCCCCCGGGACGCGCACAGCGGTCGTCGGAGCCGGCCTCGCCGCCCTCGACGAGGTGGCGGCCGCGACCACGGTTCCGGGCGCGCCCGACTGGCGAGCCACGTCGGCCAGC
>JBKJUI010000113.1:0-7113 GCA_046590775.1 Acidimicrobiales bacterium | reverse complement strand
CGGGCCCGGCTGGGCGCTCGTTGGCGACGCCGGCTACACGAAGGATCCCATCACCGCCCAGGGCATCCCCGATGCCTTCCACGACGCCGAGCGGTGCGCCACCGCGCTCGATGCCTTCCTTGCCGGCCACCGTCCCTTCGACGAGGCCATGGCCGACTACCAAGCGGGGCTCGACGAGCACGCCCTGCCGATCTATGAGTTCACCACGCAGCTGGCGACGCTCGAGCCGGCCCCTCCGGAGATGCAGCAGCTGCTTGGAGCGGTCCACGGCAACCACGAGGCGATGGACGCCTTCGCCGGCGTCACGGCAGGCACAGTCTCGCCCCTGGCGTTCTTCGCTCCGGAGAACATCGGGTGGATCATGAGCGCGGCGGCGCCTGCGGCCTGACGGCGGGCGCTCGGCGCGCCGAAGTCGCCTTCTACGGATCCAAAGGTTGAGGGTTCGAATCCAGGCGCCCCAGGAGCTGGTGGACGAGCAGGCTCGCCAGCCAGCGCTCGTATCGATCCGCCTTCCAGGCCCGGTCGAGGACGAGGAGCCGGTAGAGCTCCGGTGACATGAGCGCGTGGATGAGGTCGGCGGCCTCTCGCTGCCGAAGTCCTGGAGCCAGCGCGCCGGACCGAGCGAGCGAACGGGCGATGGCCCGCTGCCCATGCGCCCGCTGCTGCGTGACCGTGTCCAGCAGCGCAGCGGCCTCTGGATCGGTCCCCGCCGCGCTAACGAGGATGCGGTACAGAGGGGCGACCCGCTCGTTCACCCCGACGATCAGCCGCACGAAGCCGACCAGCTCCTCCCGCGGATCACCGCCCGTGAGAAGCGACCGCACGTGCGGTCGATCGGCCATGGGCACGTCGTCGTCATCGCCGACGATGGAGACGTCGAGCAGGGACTTCAGGATCCCGTGCTTCGACGAGAAGAGGCGGTACACGGTCGCCGGCGGGACGTCGGCCTCGGTGCTGATCGCCTCCATCGTCGTTGCGCCGTACCCGCGCTCGAGGAAGAGCCCCCGGGCGGCATCGATGACGGCGCCACGGGCCAGGCGCGTCCGAGCCTGGTCCCGCTTGGGCTCGGCTGACGTCACAAATGTGAGACTACCGCTCTCGCAATGAGAGTGCTACTATCGAAGTGTCATAGACACTCGGATTGGAGGACCCAGGTGAAGAGCATGACCTGCAGGCAGCTCGGTGGAGCGTGCGACCTAGCCCACTGCGGCGACGACGCCAACGAGATCATCAAGGCGCAGGACCGCCACCTGCGGGAGGCAGTCGCCGCCGGCGACGCGGACCACGAGCCGGCGCTGAAGGACATGAAGGGCCGCTGGAAGCGCCCCGTAACCGGGCTGAAGTGGTACCGGCGGGTGCAGCGCGACTTCGCCGCCCTCCCCATCGACGCCGGTGCCCGCTGACGTGGCCGGGCCCACGGACGACTGGCGGCAGGCAACCATCCAGCGGGTCCGCGAGCTCATCCGCGAGGCGGACCCCGATGTCGTGGAGGAGACGAAGTGGGTGAAGCCATCGAACCCGGCTGGCGTTCCGACCTGGGTGCACGACGGCATCATCTGCACTGGCGAGACCTACAAGGACAAGGTCAAGCTCACGTTCATGCGGGGTGCATCACTCGAGGATCCGGACGGGCTCTTCAACGCGAGCCTCGACGCCGGCACCCGACGAGCGATCGACATCGTCGAGGGCGCTGAGCTCGACGCCGAGGCGTTCAAGGCGCTCGTTCGCCAGGCGGTGGAGGGCAGCACTGCGGACCGATGAGCCGCAACGAGGCGACGCCAGGGCGACGAGCCCATACCTTCCGGGCGCAAGCCACAGATCATCATCTTCCGGTCGAGTGCCAGACATGGGGCTCAACCTCAGGACGTCAGCACGCCGAGGAGGTGGCATCGCGTTCGAGGAGGAGCTGCATGCCGCACCTGAACGAGCACTACGAGGCCTGGGTCGGCCGGATGCTCACCGATGCCTCGGGTCACAAGATCGGCAGGATCGACGACATCTACACCGATGACGACACCGGCCAGCCGGAGTGGCTGGCGGTCGCCACCAGCCTGATGGGGTCCACCACCCACTTCGTGCCCGTGCGTGGGGCCACCGTCAGCGGGGGCGCTGTGCAAGTGCCCCTACCGAAGCACCAGGTGAAGATGGCACCGAGCGCCGGCGCCGACGGGAGGCTGTCGCGCATGGAGAAGGGACGCCTCTACGCCCACTACGGCTACAGCTTCGCCGAGGAGCGGAACAGGCTGCAGCGCTCCCTCGGCGCCGACCTGCCCGACCTGGGCCGCCCGGCCGACGGATGCGCCGTGAGCCGACCCGTTGACCTGCGCGATGGCCGCGGGCCGGCGGACGTGCGTGACGTGAACCCGGCCGAGCGGCCCAACGAGACCGAACCGCGGCCGGCCACCGTGGAGAGCCAAAGCGGCTCCCCTCACCCTTCCGCCCGCAGTGAGGGTCGCGGCCGTTGGCCTGATGACGAGGCGATCTTCGGGCTGATCCACGCGTGACCACCCGAGGTTGACGGCGAGTGGTCCGGGGATAGGCGAGGCGAAGGGTCGAGCCGTTGAGCGAGCCAGCCCCCGATCAGGCAGACGATCGTGGCGGCGGACAGGGCGCCGCCGCCCGGGGCGCCCCATCGGCGCCCGGCCAGCGAGGCCAGCCGAGGGTCAGGCCGCCGACGAGCAACAGGAGGCCGCCGAGCGCTGGTGCCAGGTGGCCGAGGTCGGTGTAGCCGACGTAGCCGTGGATCCCGAGGGCGGCGGCCAGGGACAGGGCGCCAGCGGTGGCGACGGCCTGGAAGAGGTGTCGCGAAGGGCGGCCCAGCCACAGGCACAGGAACGTCGTGAGCCCCATCGTCATGACCCCGCCGCCGAACCCGGCCCGGTCATGGGCCAGCAGCGGCACCAGGCGTGGGTTGATCTCCCGCAGCCGCGCCGCCGAGAGGCCGATGAACTCGAGGTCCTCGGGCACGAAGGTGACCGTGACCCCGACGGCGAGGATGGTCACGCCGCCCACCGCCGTGCCGGCGGCGCCGAAGAGCAGGGCGGCGCGCCCCCAGGTCGCCCGATTGGCCAGGTCCCACGGCCCTGCTGGCCGCAGGAGCGCCCGCCGATCGAGCGGCGCCGTGAGGGTGCGGCGTGTGAGGACCATGCCCGTGACGAAGACGGGCAGGAGCAGCAGCGTGCCGAGGCCATGCCAGGAATCGAGGTACCCGTAGCCGATGTAGCTGAGGAACGTGGCGAAACCCGCCAGAGCGCTGACCAGCCACACCCACCACGCCCAGGCCTCGCCACGGGTGAGCGGGAAGACCGTCAGCCAGACGTAGAGGACACCGACCCCCATCAGCGTCCCGCCGAACGCGGCCCGGTCGTGAACCATGAAGTCGACGATCCGGCAGTCGGCGACGCTGCACAGGTCGGCAGCGCTCATCCCGAGGTAGTGGATGTCGTGCGGCAGGAACTCTCCCGTCGCCGCCAGGAAGACGGCGAAGGCTCCGGAGAACAGCAGCGCGCCGGCCACGATCAGGAGGAGGGGCCGACCGTCACCGATCACGGGGCGGAGAAAGCTCGTCGTCTCGTCGTGCACCTGAGGGGAACCTATCGTCTGAGGCAGCCGCCCTCGAGCACGAGCGGTGCTGCCTGCCAAGCGGCCGCTGTCGATCGGTCCGAGCGCCACGACGACCGGCACAGCTGAGCGCCGGCTCAGCCGGCGTCCTCGACATCGCCGCCACGCCCGTGCTTCCAATAGCCACGCACCGTGGCCTCGGTGCGGGGGAAGCTCCGGTCCTCGAACAGGTGGCGGCGGATGCGCTGCACCCCGGCGGCCTCGCCGGCGGCCCACACCCGGGTGCCGTCGACCAGATCGGCCTTCCGGAAGGCGGCGACGAGGGCGTCGCCGGGAGCAGCACCGGGCGGCAGATCGATCCAGTCGACCTCCGTGCCAGGACGGGCGGGGAGCGGCAGGCGGCCGTCCGGTCGAGCGACCTCGATGATGACGTGCACGGGGATCTCATCAGGCAGAGCCTCGAGCAGCTGCCTGATGGCCGGGATCGCCGACTCGTCTCCGGCCAGGAGGAAGGCGGGGGCGTCGCCGTCGATGGCGTAGCCGCGGCCGGGTCCTGAGACCGCCGCCTCATCTCCGGGAGCCGCGGCCTCGGCCCAGTCCGAGGCGGCCCCACCTCCGTGGAGAACGAAGTCGAGGTCGAGCTCGAGGAGCTGCGGATCCACGCGGACTGGCGTGAGCGTTCGGATCGACGGGCGTCGGCCGTCGGCCAGAAGGAACTCGTTGCCGTGCCACTGGGGCATGACCAGCGCCCGCTCGCCCGGTGATGGCAGCAGCAGCCGCATGCTCGCGGCCGGTTCGTCGACGGTCAGGCCGCCGAGGCTCGGCCCGGCGAAGGTGACCCGGACCATGCGGGCGCTGAGGCGCTCGACGCCCAGAACGGACACGTGGCGGAAGGCGGGTGGCTCACGCCGGGTGCGCCGGGCGGTTGCGTCCCGTTCCGACGAGCTCATCCTCCGACGGTAGGCCGGCCACCGGCGAAGCCTCGAGCCGGGCCAGCAGGTCGGCCACCCGACCACAGGGCTCGTACCCGTGCCGTGGGTGCTGGCTAACGCAGCTTCGGCCCTTTCATGACCCGGCGGACGCTTCCAAGCGATGCTTCTCCTGGCGTCGCTGGCTCCACGGCCAGCGCCCCTCGAGCTCGACCTCGAGGCTGAAGCTGAGGAAGGTCCGGATCACCACGATGACGGCGAGGACGCCTGCGCTCTCAAAGGTCGGCGTTACGGCCACGGTGCGGATGATGTCGGCCGCCACCAGCAGCTCGAGCCCAAGGAGGATGGCCCGGCCCAGCCGCTGCCGGTACTGGCGGTATGCGCCCTCCCCGAGCGGCCACTGGCGCAGGAGCATGGCGGTGGCCACCAGGATGCCGAGGACGATCGTGGCCACCCCGGCGGCGTCGACGCCCTTGCCGACGTTCTCGATGGCCTCGGTGAAGGTCACGGCGCGGAAGGGTAACCGCGACAGGTTCCTGCCACGCGGAGCCAACCGAGCGGGCAGAATGCAGGCATGCGACTCGGGATCTCGGGCAAGGGCGGCGTCGGCAAGACCACCATCTCGGCGGTGCTGTCACGGGAGCTGGCCCGCCGGGGTCACAGGGTCGTGGCCATCGACTGCGACTCCGACCCGAACCTCGGCGCCAACATCGGCATCGGCGAGGAGGGGGCGGCCCAGCTGCGGCCCTTCCTCGACCAGTCCCAGAAGAAGCGGTCGTTCCCCGTCGACCGGTCGGCCGAGGAGCTGCTGGCCGAGTACGGCTACCCCGGCCCCGACGGCATCACCGTCCTCCTCGGGGCCCGGGTGGAGCGGGCGGGCTCCGGCTGAACGGGCAACTCCCATGTCACGGTCCGTGGCTTCATCCAGAGAATCGAAGAAGAGCTGCCCGGCACGATCGTCGTGGCCGACATGGAGGCCGGCCTCGAGCACCTGAGCTGGGCCGGCGGCACGCTCCGCTACGTCGACCTCCTCCTCATCGTGCTGCAACCGACCGAGAAGGTCCTGCTCACCGCCCACCGCGCCCACCTGCTGGCCGTCCAGCTGGGCATCCCCGACGTCTGCTTCATCGGCAGCCGGGCCAGCGAAGCCGACCGGCCGAGGTTCGAGGCCTTCGCCGCCGAGCGCGGCGGCGAGCTGCTGGGCCTCATCCCCGACGACGACGCCGTCCGCCAGGCCGACCGCATGGCGTCGTGCGTGATCGACTCGGCCCCGGAGTCGGCCAGCGTGCGGGCCATCGAGCGTCTGGCCGACGCCCTCGAGAGCCGCATGGCAACGAAGGGTCTGGCCTGAAGCCAGCATCGTTCCCTGAGTGTCAGGTGTCCTGGTCGAAGAAGCCGGGCTCGTCGGCCGGGCCCAGGCCGAAGCCGATCTGGCCCTCGGCTGGCTGAGGGGTGGCACGCAGCTTCTCCCGCCCGGCGGCCACGGTCTTGGCCGTGCGCTCGAGGACGATCTGGAACCCGGCCAGCTTCTGGTCGCAGTAGTCCTCGGCCTCCATCCGCATGCGCCGAGCCTCGTCCTTGGACTGCTCGACGATCGTCTGGGCCGAGTGCTGTGCCTCACGGACGATCTCGGTGCGCTGGACCATCCGCTCGGCCCGCACCCGGGCCGCCTCGAGGATCTCATCGGCCTCGCGCTGGACCTTGGCCAGGTACTCCTCGCGCTCCTTCAGCATGAAGCGGGCCTGGCGCAGCTCGAGGGGCAGGCGGTCGAGGGCGTCGTCGAGGAGCTCGAGCACCTCCTCCTTCTCGACCCGCACGCTGGACGAGAGCGGCAGCGGCCGAGCGTTGCCGATGAGCTCGATCACCCGCCGGACCAGGGTCTCGGTGTCGGGGGCGTCGCTGCCTTCGAAGACGCCGGTCATCTCTCACCTGAGCCGTAGCGCTCCCGCAGCCTGGCGGCCACGGCCTTGGGGACCATCGAATCGATTCGATCGGCGGCCCCGAACTTGACGAAGTCACGCACGTACTTGCTGGCCACGAAGCTCGAGGCGGTGGCGCACGGGATGAGCACCGTCTGGATGCCCGAGACGGCCTTGTTCATCTGCGCCTGCTGCAGCTCGGACTCGAAGTCCGAGACGACCCGGACGCCCTTGACGATGACGTCTGCGCCCTCCTCTCGAGCGACGTCGACCGTGAGCTTGGCCATGGCCACCACCCGGACGTTGGCGAGGTGGGCGCAGCTCTCCCGGACCAGGTCCTGGCGCTCCTCGAGGCTGAACAGCGGCTCACCCTTGTCCGGGTTTCGGATCGCCGCCACGACGACGTTGTCGAAGAGCACTGCGGCGATCTCGATGATCTCCAGGTGCCCGTTGTGGATCGGATCGAAGGAGCCGGGGAACAGCGCCGTCCTCAACGGTCGGGGTCCCGGTCGGGCACGAGCACGGTGACAACGGTACCGCCGTGGCGGCGGCTCCTCAGCGATGCCCAGCCTTCCGGCGGGGGCACCTCGCGATCCGCCTCGGCCACCACGGCCGCCGCCATCCCGGCCAACGCCTCGAGCAGCCGGGACCAGCCGTCCCAGGCGTACGGCGGGTCGGCCAGCACCAGGTCGAACGGCCCTGCA
>JBKJUI010000017.1:0-3945 GCA_046590775.1 Acidimicrobiales bacterium | reverse complement strand
ACGGTGACGGCGACCTCGACCTGGCCGTCGCCAACTCCAGCTCGGACAACGTGACAATCCTGTCGAACAACGGGACCGGCACCTTCACCGCCACCTCCACCCCCACCGTCGGCGACGTGCCCTTTTCGGTGGCGGCTGGCGACCTCGACGGTGACGGCGACCTCGACCTGGCCGTCGCCAACTCCAGCTCGGCCAGCGTGACCATCCTGTCCAACAACGGGACCGGCACCTTCACCGCCACCTCCGCCCCCGCCGTCGGCTTCGAGGCTTTCTCGGTGGCGGCCGGCGACCTCGACGGTGACGGCGACCTCGACCTGGCCGTCGCCAACTTCTTCCCGAACAACGTGACCATCCTGTCGAACGACGGGTCCGCCACCTTCACCGCCACCTCCAACTTCGTCCCTGAGCCTTTCTCGGTGGCGGCCAGCGGCCTCGACGGCGACGGCGACCTCGACCTGGCCGTCACCAACCCCAGCTCGAACAACGTGTCGATCCTGCTCAACACCACCCCGTCCACCCCGATGAGCGACCTGGCGGTGACCAAGTCGTGCAGCCCGACCACGGTGCTGCCCGGCACCCAGGTGACCTGCACCCTGACGGTCACCAACGCCGGGCCTTCCCCGGCCACCAGCGTGGTCGTCACCGACGCCCTGCCGGCCGGGCTGACCGTGGTCGACACCCCCGCCGGTGGCGGGTTCACCTGCACCACCGCAGCTGCCAGCCCCCAGGTCTCATGCACCCGGGACACCCTGCCCGCCGCCGGTCCGGCCTCGGTCATCACCGTCGTCGCCCGGGTCAGCGACGACATCGGACCCCAGACCGACCTGACCGACACCGCCACGGTGTCATCCGCGGCAACCGACCCGCTGGCAGGGAACAACACCTCCAGCTTCACCGTGCCCACCCCGACCTGCACCATCGACCTGCGTGCCGCCACGAAAGCCCCCGGCCGGATCAAAGGCACCCCGGAGAACGACGTGATCTGCGGATCCAGCTTCGGTGACACCATCGCCGGCAAGGGCGGTACTGACCTCATCTTCGGCCTCGGCGGCAGCGACACCATCAAGGGCGGCGACGGAGATGACACCCTTTTCGGTGGTGCCGGAGACGACAACCTGTCCGGCCAAGCCGGCAACGACACCGCCACCGGCGGCGCCGACCAGGACATCTGCACCGCCGAGCAGCGCATCACCTGCGAAGGCCGAACCGCTCCACCCGCCCACTCCTAGCCGAGGTGCGGCCCCGGTCCGAGAGGCCCTGCGCGCAGTCACTTCGAGCACTTCCGCCGGGTCGTCGACCATGGCTTCGCGGAGAAGCCTGCGGGCCATCACCGGCGGACGGGGCGGCACGACAAGGACGGCTACGGGATCTACTCGGTGTGTGACCCCACCACGGGCAAGGGAAGCGGGTTCCTACCTCTTCCCGGTGAGGCTCGTCCACAGGCTGCCCATCGAGAACGACGCGCACCTAATGAAGCGGCGGGGAATGACCGAAGGGGATGGTGCAGACGCGGGCCCGTCCGGCCCTCGAGCCGTGACCGTGAAGCTGTAGGACTGGCCGTTGGTCAGCCCCTTCACCGCCGTGGTCGTGGCCGTTCCCGCTACCGCGGTGACGACCCCGTTCGAGGCCGTTACCTCGTAGCCGAGGGGCGGCGCTGGCGCATCCGGGGGGGGCGCCCAGCTCACCACGGCCCCCCGGTTGCAGGCTTTGACCCCAGTGACGGTGGGCGCCCCGGGGCCGATGGCTCCCGCGAGCGCGGTGGCCAGGGCGCCCTCGGTCGGGTCACCGTCACCGATGGCGTAGATGTCAGCGGTGGAGCTGTAGTACGGCGACTTGACCCAGATGGCGTAGCCGTCGACGCCCGCAGCAAACGCCGCCTTGATCTTCGCTTCGAAGAGCTGGGCCCGCAGCACCAGGCTCTCGGTGGTCACCGGGAAGGGGCTGCAGCCCGGCCAGGGCTGGCATGCGGCCGGGCCGCCGTCAGGCTGCACGTTGCCCTGGATACCCGCTTCGCCGATGAACAAGGGCTTGGCGCCGCTGGGCAGGGTGTCGCAGTCTCTGACGCGCTGCGCCAGGAGGTCGGGCCCTGATGGCAGCGCCGCCGCCGAGGAGCCGTAGTCGTGGTACTCACACACGTCGACCAGGCCGTCGTGGATGTACTGGTAGGCGTCGGACCCGGCCATGCCGCACTGGCTGCCGCCGAGGGTGCCGAGGTTCACGAGGTGGTTCGGGTCGACGGCCTTGAGCACACCCACCATGTCGTCGGCGAACGACCGGAGCGCCAGCTTCCCGGCGTTGTTGTCGCAGATCAGCGCACCGGACGGCAGCTTCGTCTGGGCCTGGGCCTCGTTCACCAGCTGCCACATGGCGATCGCCGGCTCGCTGGCGTAGCGGGCCGCCACCTGGGCGGCGTAGTCGCGGTAGGCGAGCGCATGGCCGAGGTCGGGCTGGCGGTAGCCGCTCTGGTAGAAGTCAAGGGCCTTCTCGGTGCCGGCGCCGGCGTCACAGCCGCCGTTCCACTCGTCGGTGAGCGTGGCCACGATCCGCATGTCCCGAGCCTTGACCGCAGCGACGACCCGGTCGAACGGCTCCCAGTTGCCGGGCCCACCGTTGGTCTGGAAGAACCAGGCCCGGATGACGTTGGCCCCCGAGGTCGCCTTGATCCCGTCGAGGTAGAAGCCGAGCTCGTCCGCGGTGAGCAGGAACGGCTGGGCGCACGGCAGGTTGTAGCCGGCGAAGCGCCACGGCGCCCCGGCCACCTGCAGCTGGGTGCCCGCTCGGGTGACGAAGGCCGGGCCCGCTGCGGCTGTCGTCGTCGTCGCCGCGCTCAGGGGGATCGCCAGGCCGGCCGACCCGCAGAGGAGGAGCACACCGAGGGCCACTGCGAACCGGGAGCGCCGGCTCGGCCTACGGGACAAGCGATGCCGTCCCTGAGAGCCGACGAGACCGTCGGGCAACGAGCACCCCACCACCGAGGACGACCAGGGCACTTCCGGTCAGCGCCAGGCTCTGCAGCCCCGGCGCCTCGGGCAAGGCCGGCGGCGGGCCCTTCTTCTTGTGGCACCGCTTCACCTTGTTGTTCTTGGTGTCGCCGAAGAAGACGTCGTCGGCGTCGGTCGTGATCCCTCCGAGCGGCTGGATCTGGGCCAGCTCACAAGGGCCGTCGTCGCCCGAGTCCCCCGGTGTCCCGGTGCCGGCGAGGGTCGAGATCATGCCGGATGCGGTGACCTGGCGGAGGCGGACGTTGCCGGCGTCGATGATGTAGACGTTGCCGAGCGGGTCGTAGGCCACGCCGGTGGGAGCGTTCAGGCGGGCCGAGGTCGCCTGGCCACCGTCACCCGAGAAGCCGGAGGTCCCGCTGCCGGCGAAGGCGTTGATGGTGCCGCCGCTGACCTTGCGCACCTGGTCGTTCCCGGTGTCGGCGATGAGCACGTCCGACCCACGCGTGGCCACGCCTGTCGGTGCGTCGAGCTTCGCCTTGATGGCCGGCCCGGTGTTGCCCTTGGGACCAGCGTGGCTCTTGCCGCTCCCGAGGAGGTCCCCGATACCGATGCCGATGCCGACCTGGATCTCGACGCCGACGCCGACGCCAGGCCCGTTGCCGACACCGGGCCCGTTGCCGATGCCGTTGCCCTCGGGGATGCCGTTGCCCCCCTGGTCACCGTTGCCGTTGGACTTGCCGGCGAAGGTGACGATGGTGCCGTTGGGCTGGACCTTCCGCACGAGGTCGTTGCCGGTGTCAGCGATGAAGAGGTTTCCGGCGGTGTCGACGGCGAGGCCGGTGGGTCGAGACAGCTGGGCCGCCGTGGCCGGGCCTTCGTCGCCGGCGTGGCCGGCCGCCCCCGTGCCGGCCACAGTGGTGATCACGCCGGCGACCACCTTGCGCACCCGGTGGTTCTGGGTGTCGGCTATGTACAAAGCTCCGGTGCTCGAGGTCACCACGCC
>JBKJUI010000294.1:0-2746 GCA_046590775.1 Acidimicrobiales bacterium | reverse complement strand
ACGGTGACGGTGAGGTCGTCGCCCGAACGGCCGAACCGGCTGTCGGGGGCGACGTGCACGATGACGTGCAGATCGCCGGCCTGGCCGCCGTCGCGGCCGGCATCGCCCTTGTGCTTGTAGGTGAGCCGCTTGCCCTCCTGGATGCCGGCCGGGATCCTGACCTTGATGCGGCGCGGCTTGCGGACCACAGCGGTGCCGTTGCAGGCGGGGCACGGCGTCTCGATCCGCATCCCCGTGCCCTTGCAGGCGGCGCAGGGGCGGCTGAGGCCGAACAGGCCCTGGTTGTCGTCGATCACGCCCCGGCTGCCGCACACGCCGCAGATCACCGGGTTGGTGCCCGGGGCGGCACCGGTGCCGTTGCACATGGTGCAGGCGACGTCGGAGGTTATGTTGACCGACGTCTCCAGCCCGCTCACGGCGTCGGCGAAGGAGAGGTGGAGCTCGGTCTCGAGGTCGCTCCCCCGCTTCGGGCCGCCGGTGGGCTTGCGGCGGCCGAACGCCCCGCCCAGGAGGTCGGACAGGTCGGTGTAGTCGAAGCGGATCCCGCCTGCCCCGCCGCCCCCGCCCCCGCCGCCGAAGCCGCCGCTGGTCGGCCGGCCGAAGCCGCCGGCCCCGACGCCGAGCCTGCGGGCCTCGTCGTACTCCTTGCGCTTGGTGGCGTCGCCGAGGACGTCGTAGGCCGCCGAGACGTCCTTGAAGCGCTCCTCGGCGGTGCCGTCACCGGGGTTGGCGTCGGGGTGCAGCTTCTTGGCCAGCTTGCGGTAGGCCGAGGTGACGTCCTTCTCGGAGGCGGTCGACGACACGCCGAGGACCTTGTAGTAGTCCTTCTCCAACCACTCCCGCTGCACTGCCATCGCGAACGCCAGTGTAGCGCTATGTGAGTGTCAGGTACTCAACATCAGCGGTCGTCCTGACTGCACGTGCAGCTCCCTTCGCTCAGCCGCCGACGACCTTGACCATGGCCGGTCGCAGGACACGACCCTGCCACAGCCACCCGGCCCGCAGGACCTGAGCGATGCTCTGGACGTCGTCGTCGCCCGCCTCGTGGAGGACGGCATCGTGCAGCGTGGGGTCGAACACGTCGCCTTCGGCCCCGACCCGCTCGAGGCCCTGCTTGGCCAGGAGGTCGACCAGCAGGCCGGCGACCTGGTCGAGGTCGCCGGCCCCGTGGGCCCGCGCCGCGTCGATGGCGTCCAGCACGGGCAGCAGCCCCTCGACGAAGCGCCCGAGGGCCTTGTCCCCGGCCTCGCCCAGCTCCTTCTGCACCCGCTTGCGGTAGTTGTCGAAGTCGGCCTGCAGGCGGAGCAGGTGGTCGCGGAACTCGTCGCGCTCGTTCGCCGCCGTCGTGAGAACGTCGTCGAGGGACACCTCGTCGTGCTCGGCGGCCCCGTCGACTCCCTCGTCGGCCTCGCCCGGGGTCTCGGGGTCGTCGTCGTCAGGCGGGTCGGCGGCGCCCCCTGCGGTCACCGCCTCCTCGACCTCGGCGTCCTCGTCGGGCACGCTCAGGCCTTCGGGTCGTCGTCGACGATCTCCGCGTCGACGATCTCGTCGTCGTTGGCCCCGCCCGAGGCCGCCGGTGGGTCGCCGGCGGCGCTGGCCGCCTGCTCGTAGAGGCGCTTGCCCAGCTCCTGGCTGGAGGAGCCCAGCACCTCGGTGGCCCGCTTGATGGCCTCGAGGTCGTTGCTGTTCAGGCTCTCCTTCAGGGCCTTGAGGTTCGCCTCGACCTGCTCCTTCTCGGTGCCGGTGAACGACTCGGCCTGGTCCTTCAGGACCTTCTCCGTCTGGTACACGAGCGAGTCGGCGGTGTTGCGGACCTCGGCCTCCTCGCGGCGCTGGCGGTCCTCCTCGGCGTGGGCCTCGGCGTCTTTGACCATCCGCTCGATGTCCTCCTTGGCCAGCGAGCTCTGGCCGCTGATGGTCATCGACTGCTCCTTGCTGGTGGCCCGGTCCTTGGCCGACACGTGCACGATGCCGTTGGCGTCGATGTCGAACACGACCTCGATCTGCGGGACACCCCGTGGGGCGGGCGGCAGGTCGACCAGCTGGAACTTGCCCAGGGTCTTGTTGTAGCTGGCCATCTCGCGCTCGCCCTGCAGGACGTGGATCTCGACCGACGGCTGCATGTCCTCGGCCGTGGTGAAGACCTCGGAGCGGCGGGTGGGGATCGTCGTGTTGCGCTCGATGAGCTTGGTCATGACCCCGCCCTTGGTCTCGATGCCGAGCGAGAGGGGGGTGACGTCGAGCAGGAGGACGTCGGTGACCTCGCCCTTCAGGACTCCGGCCTGGATGGCGGCGCCCACCGCCACCACCTCGTCGGGGTTGACGCCCTTGTTGGCGTCCTTTCCGCTGAGCTCGCGAACCATCTCCTGGATGGCCGGCATGCGGGTGGAGCCGCCGACGAGCACGACGTGGTCGAGCTTGCCCTTGGTGAGCCCGGCGTCCGAGATGGCCTGGGTGAACGGGCCCCGGCAGCGCTCGGTCAGGTCGGCGGTGAGCTCCTGGAACTTCGCCCGGGTGAGCTGGGTGTCGAGGTGCTTCGGACCCTCCTGCGTGGCGGTGATGAAGGGGAGGTTGATCTGGGTCGACTGGGTGGTGGACAGCTCGATCTTGGCCTTCTCGGAGGCCTCCTTCAACCGCTGCATGGCCATCTTGTCGGCGGCGAGGTCGATGCCCTCTGAGGCCCTGGACTGGGTGATCAGCCAGTCCATGACGCGCTGGTCGAAGTCGTCGCCGCCCAGATGCGTGT
>JBKJUI010000191.1:0-4245 GCA_046590775.1 Acidimicrobiales bacterium | reverse complement strand
CCAGCGCCTCGGGGCGCCGAGGCCGCCGGGAGCGCACGATGGTGATGACCAGGAGGTCACCTCATGAAGAACCTGCACTACGGCTACTGCCTTCTCGCCGTCGCCGTCGCCGTCTTCCTGCTCGTCGCCGTCGGCGTGCAAGCCAGCACCCTCGGCTTCCTCGCCGTCGTCCTCGTCTGCCCACTGATGATGTTCGTGATGATGAAGACGATGATGGGAGACCACTCCGGATCGTCGTCCCGAAGCGACGACCAGCCGATCGACCACGGCCGGAACCGGTGAACCGCCACTCCATCAGATGGGGCGCCACGGCGTCCTGCGGTCTCGCTGCCTTCTACATCACCGTGGTCGCAGCATCCGGCGGATGGCAGCACCCTCGCCGACCAGGCCCGCACCGACTGGTGGCTGCTGGCCCCGGTCATCCTCGCCTTCGGCACCCAGATCGCGCTCAGCGTCGAACTCCGCCGCCGCCGCTGCGCCCAGCACCTCGCCCCCACCACCGGCGCCGGCACCGGCGCCTCCGCCGTCGGGATGGTCGCCTGCTGCGCCCACCACCTCGTCGACCTCGTACCCCTGCTCGGTGCCGCCGGTGTGGCCGGGTTCCTGTTCGACTGGCGGATCCCGCTCATGATCGCCGGGCTCTCCATCAACCTCGCCGCCGCCGCCATCGCCGGCCGCCGCCTCGCCCAGCTCATCCACCCCGCTCCCAAGGCGCTGTCGTGCGCCGCCTGACCTCCGCCATCGTGGCCGCGGCCCTCACCGTCCTGATCGCTGCGTGCGGCGGCGATGCCCCGCTGGTCGCCGCCCCCGGGCTCGAGAGACGGACCGTCACGGTCGGAGCTGTCGAGGTGAAGATCACCCCAACCCGACTCGACGCCACCGGCGCCGACTTCGACGTCACGTTCGACACCCACTCCGTCAACCTCGAACTGGACGTCGCCCACCAAGCCACCCTCACGATCAACGACAGGGCCTGGACCAACCCCGTCTGGGACGGGGCCGGGCCCAGCGGCCACCACCGCCAGGGCACCCTCACATTCACCACCGCCGGCCCGGCCGAGGGCGAGGCCGTTCTCACCATCGCAGGGCTCGACGAACCCGTCACCGCCCGATGGGCACTTCCCAACCGAACCTGACAGGCGCATCGACGGCCTAGACAAGGACGATCACCTCACCCTGGTTCGGCAACATCCGAAGGCAAGGTCTGCGGTTTGGAACGCTGGTCGACGAAGACGCCTGAGCGGTTCATCCTGCGCCGTTCCGACTTCGCTTAAGCGGCCGCAGCCAGGATCTGCCTGGCGGCCTGATCTTGGGACGCGCAGGGCAGGATGGTGGTCGACGCCGGTCAGGATCTCCAGCGACAGGCGGGGATCGTCGTGGGCCAGGCGGCGGGCATGGTCCGGCCGGCACACCCGGTCGTCACCGCCGACGATGGCCGAGACGGGGCACCCCACCTGGGCGAGCAGGAGGCTCGCCGGTTCGGCCAGGACCACGTTGCAAAGGGTGCGGTGAAAGCTGGTCCAGGTGTGGCGGACACCGTCGATGGCCACGGCCGCAGGGACCGAACGGACGGCGAGGGGCGCCAGCGCCTCCGCCAGCACGCGGTGTCGGCACATGGTCGAGCAGATGAGCCGTCCTCGCCGGTCGCCGGTCGCCGGTCGCCGGGCCATGGCCCCAGGCGGCCGACCTCGGCCAGTGCGGTGGCCCGGCCCGGCCAGGCGGGAAGCCCGGTGAGCACGTCGTGGCGGACGAGCTCCGGCCAGCGCACGGCCGCCCCCAAGGCGAGGAGACATCCGGTGGAGTGTCCGAGGATGGTGGCCGGCTCGTCGAGGAGAGCCTCGACGCCCTCGAGGTGGGCGTCCAGGTCGTACCTGCTCTCAGCGGGCGCAGGTGCCGTCCGAAGCCGAACGCATCCGGCGCCACGAACCGGACGCAGGGCAGGTGCTGGGCGAGCGGGTCCCAGTAGGCGGAGGAGGCGCCGAGGCCGTGGAGGGCGACGACCAGGGGGCCGGCTCCCCACGTCGAGTGGAACAGGGCGGGCGGCACGCGGCACCAAGCGTAGGAGAGGCCGTTCTCGGCCGAATCGTCCCCTCGCGTCCTGCCGAGGGCCGCCGGATGGTGGGACCAACGGCCCTAGTCCCGGCATTCGCATCCGATCACGATCCTGGTATGCCCAATGCGATCAAGATGCTCCAGGACGACAACAACTCGATGCACATCCTCCTCGGTCAGATCCAGATGATCCCCGCCGGCCAGGCTGACGCCGAGGACAAGGCGGCGGGACAGGTGGCCTCGATGTTCACAACCCACAGCCGGTTGGAGGATGAGTTCATCACCCCGATGCTGACCGAGTTCCACCCCGAGCTGGCCGACGAGTCGGACGACGAGCACGATCAGGCCAAGCGCCTGCTGGCCAAGATCGGGGACCTCCCCGCTGGGCTGGCCCGACGGCACGTGATCGCCGAGTTCAGCGAGGTCGTCAAGGCCCACAAGGTCACCCAGGAGGCGGCGGTCTTCCCGCTGCTCATCAAGATGCTGGGCGTGGGCGAGCTCGAGAACCTGGGCCGCAGGATGCGGGCCGCCGAGCAGCCGCTGCTCCAGGCGAGCGCAGACACCACGGGCGCAGCCGAGACCGCAGGCCACCGGGTCTACCCGCAGCTCTGATCCCGGGCGCAGCCCGGGGGAACACCCGACTCTGATCCTCAAGGTAGGCCAGCGTCCAGCGGTCGGCGTTCGCCTCGACGGCGTCGAGCACGCTGACGGGTTCGCCGTTGGCGAGCGGGACGATCAGATCGGCGCCCGTCACCGATGTGGCCGAGCACGTCCTCGGGCGCTCCAGGAGCTCGATGCTTGGCCATCGGCGCCCGATCGTCGCGCAGCGTTCGCGGATCGGGACCTTCGGCCCTTCCGGCCCCGCCCTGCGAGGCACATGCTGCGAGGGTGGAAGTCGATAGGAACGGTCTCGAGGTCCTCGACCGGGGGGAGTGCTTGCGCCTTCTGGCCGGGGCGACGCTCGGACGAGTTGGGCTGACGTCGGGTGCGCTCCCGATGGTCCTGCCCGTCAACTTCCTCCTCGATGAAGACCGGATCCTGGTGCGCACCGGCCGGGGCAGCAAGATGGACGCAGCGCTCCGGGGCGCCGTCGTGGCGTTCGAGGTCGACGACTTCGATTCGATGAACCACTCTGGTTGGAGCGTCGCCGTCACCGGGTTGGCCAGCGAGGTCAGCCAGCCTGCCGACCAGGCCGCAGTCCGTCAGATGCCGATCGCCCGCTGGGCCCCACAGCGAGACGCCGCCGTCCTGGCCATCTCGACCGAGATCATCTCCGGCCGGCGCATCACCGTCGGGGCGCACCGGGCGGACCGGTGACCTGACCGAACCGGTCGACGGCCCCGCCCGGTGCCGATGCAGCCAGCGGCACCTGCCAGGAGATGACCGTGCCGGTCGGATCGCCGGCATTCACCTCAAACTGTCCGGCGTGGTGGTCAGCCCGGGCTTCCATGTTCCGCAGGCCGTGTCCTCGTGGCGCGTCGGGCCCCGGGGGGCCGATCCCGTCGTCGAGGATCCGCAGCACCACGGTCGAGCTGGTGGCCACCACCTCGACGGTCACCTCGGTCGCCTCGGCGTGGCGGGCGACGTTGCTGAGCGCCTCGCGCAGGGTGGCGAGCAGCTCGGAGCCGAGGTTGTCGGGAACGGCGCTATCGACGGGTCCGTCGAAGAAGAACCGGGGGCCGAACCCGAGCACCCCAGCTGACTCGCGACCCAGGGCCAGCACCTGATCCCGGAGACCACCTCCGGGAGTCACCCGGGACGACTCGAGCTCGAAGATCGCGGATCGGATGTGCTTCACGGTGAGGTCGAGGTCGTCGACCGCCGCATCGATGCGGGCTCCGGCCTCGGCGGGGTCGGTGTGGACGAGCCGGCCTGTCCGCTGCAGGGAGAGGCCGGTGGCGAACAGTCGCTGGATGACGGTGTCGTGCAGGTCCCGGGCGATGCGCTCGCGGTCTTCGACGAGCGCGTAGTCCTGCACGCGGGCGTGGAGGCGGGCGTTGTCGATGGCGACCCCGGCGGCGGCGGCGATGCCGACGATCAGCTCCTCGTCGACGTCGGTGAACGCTTCGGCCGTCATCTTGTCGGTGAGGTACAGGTTGCCGAAGACCTCGCCGCGGACTCGGATCGGGACGCCCAGGAACGCCCGCATCGGCGGGTGGTTCGGCGGGAACCCGAAGCTGTCGGGATGCTCAC
>JBKJUI010000140.1:0-3292 GCA_046590775.1 Acidimicrobiales bacterium | reverse complement strand
TCAGCCGCCGGGTCCACTCGATCGACTCGCGGGGGCGCACGATCATCTTGCGGTCGAGCAGGTGGCGCCCGTCGTTCGCCGTGAACAGCTCGGGGATGTAGCCCTCGTCGAGGTTCTTGAGCCCGTCGACCATCTCCCCGACGGGCGGCTCAACGGCCCACACCTGGACGTCGGCGTTGCGCTCCTTGAGGAACCGCCCGGCACCCATCAGGGTGCCACTGGTGCCGAGACCGGCGATGAAGTGGGTGAGCTCGGGGCAGTCCCGCCAGATCTCGGGCCCGGTGCCCTCGTAGTGGGCCCGCATGTTGGACTGGTTCGAGTACTGGTGCAGGAAGACCCAGTCGGGGTGCTCCTCGGCCAGGGCGATGGCCCGGTGCATGGCGCCGTTCGACCCCTCGCCGCCGGGCGAGGGGATGATCTCGGCCCCCCACACCTCGAGCAGCTGCCGGCGCTCGATCGAGACGTTCTCGGGCAGCACCACCTTCAGGTGGTAGCCCCGGACCTTGCAGATCATGGCCAGGGCGATGCCGGTGTTCCCGGAGGACGACTCGATCAGCACCGCCCCGGGCGCCAGGCGGCCGTCCTTCTCGGCGTCCTCGATCATGTACTTGGCGGCCCGGTCCTTCACGCTGCCGCCCGGGTTCTGGCCCTCGAGCT
Organism: Acidimicrobiales bacterium; assembly: GCA_046590775.1. Taxonomy (GTDB): domain Bacteria; phylum Actinomycetota; class Acidimicrobiia; order Acidimicrobiales; family JAUJNH01; genus JAUJNH01. The sequence goes on along the minus strand of JBKJUI010000140.1, from coordinate 2,635 downwards.
TGGCCAAGATCCGCACGCGCGGATTGGGCGACAGCGACGACACGTCGACCATCGGCGTGTCGCCGATCAGGTCGAGGGCCGACTCGTAGATGGGCACGTCAGCCTCCGGCGACCGCAGGCAGGATCGAGACCTCGGACTCCTGGCCGACCTTGGTGGCGAGCCCGTCGAGGTAGCGGACGTCGTCGTCGTCCACGTAGAGGTTCACGAACCGGTGGGCGGCGCCGTCCGGCGTGCGCAGCTGGCCGGCGAGCCCGGGATAGGAAGCCTCGAGTGAGGCGAGGACCTCGGCCACCGTCTCCCCGTCCGCCTGGACGATGGCGGCCCCGCCGGCGTGGCTGCGGAGGACGGTGGGCAGGCGGACATCGGGCACGGCGTTGCTCCTCAAAGGCGACTGGACTGCTCAGGAATGCTAACCCCACCCCCGGCCTGGCATTCCCGCACGACGACGGGCTCCTCCTCGACGCCGCCGTCGACGATCCGGTAGGAGCGCACGACCGGTGTCCCCTCCCCCAGGCCGACGATCACGTAGTGCCACGCAGGGTCGGGGGCCTGGGCCACGTCGGTGGGCGAGGGGTAGGCCGTGGTGTGGGTGTGGGAGTGGAAGACCCCGCCCAGGACCAGGCCCCTCGCCTCGGCGTCGCGGTCGGCGCGCAGCAGGGCCCGGGAGGGGACCGTGTACACCCGGGCCGAGGCCGCCTCGTTCTCGGTCGGGTAGCAGCGCACCACGTGGCCGGTGGCCGGATCGGTGGCCAGCAGCCCGCAGCCCTCGAACGGCAGGCCGTCGTAGCAGTGGGCGACCAGCTGCAGGTAGACGTCGTGGTCGAGGACGAGGGGCTCCGGCATCCTCGGCCAGAAGGTAGCGGTCGTGCCACACTCGACTGTCGTGCGCAGATGCTCGCTGGCTCTGTCGCTGCTCGGGTCAGCCGCCCTGCTCTGCGCCTGCGGCTCGGCCCGCACCGAGATCCCCGACCGCGTGGTCCCGCCACCCACCCTCCAGCAGGCCGCCGCCGACCTGACCACCGAGGCGGCGCCAACCGAGCCGGAGACGACTGCACCGGCCACCACGGCGTCGGCGTTCAAGTCCCCCGGCGAGAAGCACCCGCTGCCAGGAGGCACCCTGGCGGCCTCCTACCCGCGTGTCGGCGTCCGCCCGCCGAAGGGCGTGGCCCCCCCTCCCGTCGGCCAGAGCTGGGCGGTGGTCAACGTGCGCTACTGCGCCGCCGACGCCACCCCGATCGACGGTGCCCTGGTCGATCCCGCCCGCTTCAAGGTCGAGGTGCCGGGCCAGGGCGAGATCGTCCCCGCCCCTGGCGCCCCCGCCCTGGCCAAGGGGCCGCTCGCCGCCGGGACCGCCGGGACCCCGAGCGTCGCTGCGGGCACCTGCCTCGAGGGCTCGATCGCCTACCTCGTGGCCGGCGAGGGCCACATCGAGGCGGTCATCTTCGACAGCGGCGCCGGCCTCCTGCGCTGGGCGTCCTGAGCCCGGGGCCGGCCGGGTAGCCTTCGCCACCCCATGCCGCCGAAGAAGCACCTGCTCTCGGACGGGAACAAGGTGGTGGCCTCGAACCGCCGGGCCCGGCACGACTACGACGTCCTCGAGTCGGTCGAGGCCGGCATCGTGCTGGCCGGCGCCGAGGTCAAGTCACTGCGGGCCGGTGAGGTGCAGCTGCGGGACGCCCACGCCCGGGTGCAGGGCACCGAGTGCTGGCTTCACGGCGTCCACCTCTCCCCTTACGAGCACGCCAACCTGTTCGACCGCCCCGACCCCGATCGTCCCCGCAAGCTGCTGCTCCACGCCAGGGAGATGGCCCGGCTCGGCGCCCGGGTGGCCCAGGACGGGCTCACGCTCGTGCCGCTCAGCATCTACTTCAAGGAGGGCCGGGCCAAGGTCGAGGTGGGCCTGTGTCGCGGCCGCAAGACCTACGACAAGCGCCACGCCATCGCCAAGCGGGACGTCGAGCGAGAGGCGGCACGGGAGCAGCGCGGTCGCGGGTAGGGTTGGTCTCCCTGCTCCTTGACATCTGACGCTACGCACACACCCATGGGGGTGATCTGGTTTCGACTTTGGACGTCGAGGCGGATGAAGCGGGCCGTGGTCTCCGGAACCACGTTAAAGAGCCGGAACCAACAACAAACGCCGAGCCCAAGCTCGCACTGGCTGCATAGCCACGTCCTTCCGGTCTCCGCCTCTCGGGCCGGATCTGGGCGTCATCAAGAGGGGCTCACCCTGCTGGCCGTGCCCACGGGCTAGCCGGGGACACCAACAGGGGGCTGGGACCCGCCACCGGCGCCGGTGGCGAAGGCGGGTCTGAGACCATCCACCGGCTGCGCCCGGAGAAGACCCGTCAACACGCTGAAGGACCCGGGTTCGAATCCCGGCACCTCCACCACAAACATGCAGGTCACAGGGGGTATCCGGCCCCCTCTGCAACCCGTTTGCAACCCGTGCTCTCCGCCTCGCACCGATGTCGGCCCCACGACAGGCCCCACAACCCTGCTGTAAGCCCACTCAAGAGAGCGCCGCTCCAGCCACGGACCGTGGTGGGATCACTGGGCTCTGGGCACCGGCTGACACCGATCGACGCTGGGCGGCACGCAACGACACCCAGCGGACCTCGCACTGCCAACCGGAGC
>JBKJUI010000121.1:0-21170 GCA_046590775.1 Acidimicrobiales bacterium | reverse complement strand
CCTCGCCGTCCCGGGCTGACGATCACAGCAACGACGGGGAGCTGGTGTGCCGGCGCCTTGGGGATGGGTTCGAGGGGCGGCGCCGAGGCACTGCCGGTGGAGTCCGTCGTTAGGGTCTCGGCCGTGCGAGCCGTGGCGCCTGCGTCGTCAGCGAACCTGGGGCCGGGGTTCGACGCCCTGGCGCTGGCCCTCGCCCTGCACGTCGAGGTCGTCGTCGAGCCGGCCGACCGGCTCACGGTCACGAGCGAGGGTGAGGGGGCCGACCTCCCCTGCGATGCCACCCATCTCGCCGCCTGGATCGCCGTTGAGGTCACCGGCCACGACCGGCTCCACGTCCACGTCCGCAGCGACATCCCGGTCGGGCGGGGCCTGGGCAGCTCGGCGGCGCTCGCCGTGGCCGCCGCCGCCGCCGCCGGGTCACCGGACCCCCTGGCCTGGGGCCACCGGGTCGACGGCCACCCGGAGAACGCCGCCGCGTCGGTGCTGGGCGGGCTGGCGGCCGCCACGGTCGGGGCCGACGGGCCGATGGCCGCCCGCCTGCCGCTCGACGACGGCCTGGTCTTCGTCGTGCTGGTCCCCGACCACGAGCTCCCGACCAAGCTGGCCCGGGGAGCGCTTCCTGCCGAGGTGCCGCTGGCCGACGCCGCCTTCAACCTCTCCCGCCTCGCCGTGCTGGTGGCCGGCCTGGCCGACCGGCGGCGGCTGTGGCCCGAGCTGTTCGACGACCGCCTCCACCAGGCCTACCGGGCGGCGGCGCTGTACCCGGCGGCCCCCCGGCTGCTCGACGGCCTGGTGGCCGCCGGCGCCGTCGGCTCGTGCTGGTCCGGCGCCGGACCGTCGCTGCTCGCCGTGTGCGACGGCGCCAGCGCCGCCGCCGGCGTGCAGGCGGCCGGCGAGCACCTCCTGGCCGAGGCCGGCCTCCCCGGCCGCAGCCTCCTTCTGGCCCCCGACCTCCAGGGCCTGCGCGTCGAGCCCTGAGGCCGTCCAGGCGGTACCCTCCGCGCCATGGCCGACCGACTGGCACGTCGCAGTGCTCTGCCGGCACGGGCGTGGCGGCGGCCCGGCCGCCGGGTGGCGTTGTCCCGAGGCGACGGGGTGGTGTCGCTGGCGGCGCTGGCCGCCCTCTTCGCCGCGACGGCCTGCGGTTCGGACGACGGACCGGCCGGGTCGACCACCACGTCGCCGCCCACATCGCTGGCGGTGCCGTCGACCACGGTGGTGGCAGCCACGTCTGCGCCGGCCACGACCGTTCCGACGGCGACCACCTCGCCGCGCCCGACGCCATCCGCCGCAACCGTGACCACGACGCGGGCGACCGGCTCGACCAACGGCGAAGCGACCTGCGTCAGCTACGCCGACGGGAGCAAGTCCTGCACCATCCCCGGCCGCCCGCTCCGCCGCCGCCGGCGCCGACGGGGGTCGGCTGCGGGGGACGGGCTGCTGCTGCCGCTCGTGGACGGCGACGGCGGGCCGGGCGACGAGGCGAGGGCCGAGTACGCGTCGGTCGCTTCGTTCGGCGAGCTGGCCCTGCGGCTGCTTGCGCTCGGAGCCCCGGCCGCGCTGGTGGCGGAGTGTCACCGGGCCGCCCTCGACGAGATCCGCCACGCCTCGCTGTGCGGCGCCCTGGCGGGCCGGCCGGCCGCATCGTTCGGCTCCATCCCCGGCCTGCTCGGGCGCCGGCTCGGTGGGCGGCGCCGTTCCCGGCGGGTCCAGCTCCAGCGCCTCGCCGTCGAGTCCTTCCTCGACGGCTGGGTCAACGAGGGCGCCGCTGCCGCCGTGCTGCGTCGGCGGGCCGAGCGGGCGGCATCCCCACAGGATCGCCTGGCCCTGCGCAGCATGGCCGAGGACGAGCAGCGCCATGCCGACCTGGCCCGGGCCGTCGTCACCTGGTGCTTCGACCAGGAACCGGCGGCCGTCGGCCGGGCGCTCGGTCACGTCGCGGCGGCCTGACGCTCGGGTCAGCCGGTGTTGCGGAGGCCGGCGGCGACGCCGTTCACCGTGAGGAGGAGGGCCCGCCTGAGGGCCGGGTCCTCCTCGCCGCTGCGGAGGCGGGCCAGGAGGGAGACCTGGAGGTGGTGGAGGGGCTCGAGGTAGACCGAGCGGACGCCGAGGGTCCGCTCGAGCAGCGGGTGGGCCTCGAGGAGGTGCTTCTGGCGGGTGAGGCGCAGGAGCTCCTCGACGGTGCGGGCGTGCTCGTCCTGCACCACCTCGAAGAGCGGCCTGAGCTCGGGCGAGCAGAGGGAGGACACGTAGCGCTCGGAGATGCGCAGGTCGGTCTTCACGAGCGTCATCTCCACGTTGGAGATGAAGGTGCGGAAGAAGTGCCAGGTCGAGGCCATGTCCTCGAGGACGGTCCCGTACCCCGCTTCGCGGGCGGCGGCCAGCCCACTGCCGAGGCCGAACCAGCCGGGCAGGATCTGACGGGACTGGGTCCACCCGAAGACCCACGGGATGGCCCGGAGGTCGGCCAGATCCCGACCGCCCCGGCGAGCCGGGCGGGACCCGATGTTCAGGGCGGCGAGCTCGTCGACCGGGGTTGAGCAGTGGAAGTAGTCGGAGATCCGGGGCAGGCCGACGAAGCCGCGGTAGGCCTGGAACGAGGCGTCCGAGACGACCGACATCACCTCGTCCCAGACACGGAGCGTCTTGGGGGTGTGGCGGGCCTGGGTGAGCAGTGAGGCCTGGAGGACGGCCGAGACCATCAGCTCGAGGTTGTGGCGGGCCAGCCCCGGCAGGGCGTACTTGTCGGAGATCACCTCGCCCTGCTCGGTGACCTTCACCTGGCCGTCGAGGGTGCCGTTGGGCTGGGACAGGATCGACTCGTGGGCAGGCCCACCCCCCCGGCCGGCGCTGCCGCCGCGCCCGTGGAACAGGCGGAGCACCACGCCGTGCCGGTGGGCCACATCGCGCAGCGCCCGTTGCGCCTGGTGGATCTCCCATTGCGACGAGGTGATGCCGACGTCCTTGTTCGAGTCGGAGTACCCGAGCATCACCTCCTGCACGTCGCCCCGGAGGGCGACGAGCCTGCGGTAGGGCGGGTCGGACAGGAGGGCGTCGAGCAGGGCCCCGGCCTCGCGGAGCTCGTCGACCTGCTCGAGCAGGGGGACGAACCCGAGGCGGGCCCGGCCTGCAGGCAGGTCGACCAGGCCCGCCTCACGGGCCAGGACGACGGCCGCCAGGACGTCATCGACGCCACGGGTCATCGACACCACGTAGCTCTCGATCACGTCGTCGCCGTAGCGGTCCAGGGCCCGGCGGACCGCTCCGAACACGCCGAGGGTCGTGGCCGCCCGGCCCTCGAGCGGCGACAGCACCGAGTGGAGCGGGCGGCGGCCGGCCAGCTCCTGGGAGAGGAGCACGCGACGGGCCGCGGGAGCCAGCTCCAGGTAGGGGTCGGGGTGCTCCCCGAGGCGGTCGATCAGCTGCGCCACCGCCTCGTGGTGCAGGTCGGTGTGCTCCCGCACGTCCATGGTGGCCAGCGAGAAGCCGAAGGCGGCCACGGCCCGCAGGAGGCCGCCGAAGCGGCCGTCGGCGATCCGCTCCCCGCGGTTGGCGAGCAGCGACCGGCGGATCACCTCGAGGTCGTCCAGCAGGCCGCAGGCGTCGAGGTAGTCCCGGCCCGGGACGTGGGCGGCGCCCGTGGCCAGGCGCTGGCTGGTGGCCACCAGGCGGGCCCGCACGAACGACAGCTTCAGCCGGTAGGGCTCCTCGGCGTTCAGCCGCTCGAAGCGGCGGTGGACCTCGGGGAGGAACGCTCGATCGGCGACCAGGCTGGCCGCCATCTCGTCGGAGATGCCGGTCACCTGGAGGGAGGAGCTGAGCTCGCCCAGGAGGCCGTCGACAGCGGTGATGACGATGCCGATGGCGTTCTCGTGGTGGAGCCCGAGGATGTCGAGCGTGACCTGGGGGGACACGTGTGGGTTCCCGTCGCGGTCGCCGCCGACCCAGGTCCCGAAGCGCAGCGGACGGGCCCGTGTCGGCAGCTCGACCCCGATCCGTCCGAGCTCGGCGGCGAGGTGGCGGAGCAGCTCGGGGACCGCCCCCCTGAACAGCTCGTCGAGGTAGTAGAGGACCGCCTTGGCCTCGTCGACCGGATTCGGGCGCTCGCGGCGCAGCTCGTCGGTCTGCCACAGCAGCTCGACCACCTCGGCCAGCCGGTCGTCGATCCGCTGTCGGCGCTCCAGGCCGATCCTCGGGTCGCCCCGCTCCTCGATCAGCTCGGCGATGACACCGAGCTTGGTCAGGATCGAGCGTCGGGCGGCCTCGGTCGGGTGGGCGGTGAGCACCGGGCGCACCTCGAAGCGCTCGAGCACCTCGGCGATGGCCGCAGGCTCGATGCCCTCGGCGACGATGCGGTCGACCGTCTCGCCCAGCCACCCGCCAGCGGGCCGGACCCGGCCGAGCTCGAGAGCCCGGTGCGCCTGCTCGGCGACGTTCGCCAGCGCGAAGTACTGCGAGAAGGCCCGGACGAGCTGCGTCGCCGTGTCCAGGTCGAGCTCGTCCAGGCAGCTGCGCAGCTCGGCATCAGCGGCGGCCCGGTCGCCGTCCTCGCCATCCTCCTGGACGGCCGTCTTGCCGAGCGACCGGACCCGCTCGACCAGCGCCAGCAGCGCCGGCCCCTCCTGCCGGGTGAGCGTCTGGCCCAGGAGGCCTCCGAGAAGGCGGATGTCGGCCCGGAGGCCAGCGTGGCTGTCGGGCGAGCTGACGGCCCCGAAGGCCGCGCCCGGCAGGCCTTCGGTTGGGGGCGCAGCGAACGAGTGCGGGGCCTCGCTCACCGGGCGAACGCTAGCGAACCCGGCGCGAACGCTTCCGCCGATTGGCGCGCAAGGTGCAGCGCAGTCGTGCCGAAAGCAGGTCTGTACCAGCTGCCGCCGGCAACCGCACCGACCAGGAGGCCCTCGATGATCCGCTCCAAGCTCACCACCGTCCCCGGCAAGCTCGCCCTCGCCGCTCTCGGCCTGACCTTCGCCACGACGGGCCTGGCCGCGGCCAACGCCCTCCCGGCGCCGGTCCAGGAGATGGCCGCCGACATCGGGGGGCTCGTCGGCGTCGACGTGCCGGTCCCGGGCGACACAACGCCGCCGCCGACCGAGGGGACGGTGACCCCGCCGACGGATGGGACGGTGACCCCGCCGACGGATGGGACCTCGGCCCTGCCGCCGCCTGCAACCAGTGCCCGGGAGGCCGCCCAGATCCACGACTTCGACGCCGCCTGCGGTAACCACGGGCGCTACGTCTCCTACGTGGCCCAGAACGGCTCCGAGCCGGCATGCGCGGCGGCGGTGCGAAACGGCACAGGGACAACCCCCACGACGACCAGCACTGGCTCGGTCCCGGCCACCGAGTCCGCCAAGCCTGTGAAGGCCGCCAAGCCTGTGAAGGCCGCCAAGCCTGCGAAGGCCGCCAAGCCCGTGAAGGCCGCCAAGGCCAAGGGCTGAGCCGGCAGCTCGCCGGCCCCGTCGGCGTCAGGGTCTCACCCCCGGCCGCCGGCGATGTGGCCGGCGCTGGCCCGCCGCCCGCCGAGGGCAGCCTCGTGCGGGCGGCGGCAGCCGGTAGCCGGGTCGGCCGTCGGAAGCGGCCCAAAGGCTGACAAAACCTTCGATCAGCGTGCAGGCCGGCGCCGCATCGTAGAAACTTGCACCGGCTGTCCTCGCGACGGCCGTCTGGAGCGTTCACTGGTCGATGCGTTGGACAACTCGGTCGAACCCGGCTGAAGCGGGCGACGTCGACTTCGACGACCTGTTCCGGTCGGTCTGGCCCCGGGCGGTGAGCACCGCCCGGCGGATCGTGGGCCCGGGCGACGACGCCGAGGCTGTGGCCGCCGAGGCCCTGACCCGGGCCTATGACCGGTGGCCCTCGGTACGGCGCCACCCCGCTCCCGAGGCCTGGGTGCTGCGGGTCACCATCAACCTCGCCCTCGACCGGGTGCGTCGTCAGCCGCGCCAGACCGACGGAGGACTCATCGACCTGCGCGACGGAGCCGCGATCCGCGGGTACGTCCTCGATTCCTTCGACGAGGCCACCGCCGTGCGCCTCGCCCTGTGCGCCGCCTTGCGCGAGCTCCCGGACCGGCAGCGCCACGCCATCGCTCTCCGGTACCTCGGAGGCTGCGTCGAGGAGGACATCGCCGCCTCGATGAAGATCAGCCCAGGAAGCGTGAAGACCCACCTGAAGCGGGGGCTCGAGCGGCTCCGTGCGCAGGACGGCAACGATCCGGAGGCCAGCCTTGCCCTCACCCCTTGACCTCCTCGAAGGGCGCGGCCCCTTCGACCCCAGCCCGTCCCTTGCGTCGGACGAAGCGCTCCGCTCGGTGAGGGCTGAGGGCAGCCGCCGTCGCACGAAGCGCCGCCGCCGCATCGCCGCCATCGCCCTGCTCGGGCTGGTGCTGCTGGCCGTGCCCGTGGCCACGCTGCGGTCCGGCGGCGAGGGTCGGCCGCGGGAGCTGAACGTGGCCGCCGACGACGTCGGCTCGATTCCCGACATCGTCCCCGACGTCGAGGTGCCCACGTCGCTCGAGCCGGTGCCCTCCGAACCTCTGATCATCACCGAGCCCACGCTCCCGCCGGCGGTGTTGGCGACTCCGGACGCCACCGTCCCGCCGATCACCTCGGCGCTGGCGACGGCGCCCCCCCGCACGGCGCCTTCCACCACGCCGACGACCGCCCGGGTCTGCCGCGACTCGAGCCAGCCGGCTTGCGGGCCGTTCCGCTGGGACCCGGTGCTCGCAGCGAACCAGCCGCTCGTCGCCTCCTTCTCCTCGGCGCCGACCACGGCGGTGGCCGGGCAGACGGTCACCTTCGAGGTGGCCTGGTCCGATGGCGACGCCAAGCTCAGCTCTGACCGGTTCTCGACCGATGGCACCCGGATCGGCAGCTCGTGCATGCTCGTGGCGCGGTACGGGCCGTGGACCCCGCCCGCCCGGATCGGAGGGAGCGGGACGCTCTCGTATCCGACCACCTTCGCCGAGCCCGGTACATACGAGGTCGGCGTCGAGCTGAGCACCAGCAACCCTCAGGACCTGGTCGGAGAGGACTGTGCTCCGGTCTACGGCAACGGCGCCTACCTCCACGCCAGTATCACGGTGACGCCTTCAGGCTCCTGAGCGAGCGCCGTCCGGCGCTGTGGTAGGCCGACCCCGGGCCGGCTCCGGGGAGGCAGACGTGAAGAGGCGCATCGAGTTCGACCGCCGCTCGTGAGCGGCGCGCTGAGCCGGACCGAGGCCGTGCTGGAGCGGCAGCGGGAAGCGGGCCTGCACCCGGGGGCCTGCCTCGTGGCCACCCTCGACGCCGAGCCCGCCGCCGCAGTGGCCGTCGGCGAGGCCAGGCCAGGCGTGCCGATGGTCCCGTCGACGGTCGTGCCGTGGTTCTCGATGACCAAGGTGGCCACCGCCCTTCGCGCCGCCATGGCCTGGGAGGCGGGCGCGCTGTCGCTGGACGACCCGGTGGCCCTCCACCTGCCCGAGTTCGCTGCCGGCGGCAAGGGCGAGGTGACCGTGCGCCACCTGCTGACCCACACGTCCGGCTTCCGCGCCGCTGACCGCGGCGAGCCGCTCGCCGCCTGGGACGACGAGGTGGCGCGCATCTGCGCCACCCCGCAGGAGGATGGCTGGCGACCGGGCCGGGACGCCGGCTACTCGCTCCGGGCCGGCTTCCACGTGCTGGCCGAGGTGGTGCGCCGGGCGCTGGGCGACGCCCGGCCGTGGGAGCAGATCGTGGGTGAGGCCGTGCTCGTCCCGCTCGGCATGCCCGACAGCGCGCTGGCCGTCGATGCCGCGGCCTACGCCCGCCTCGAGCTGCGCCTGGCCACCTACTGGGCCACGCCCCCCGGCTCCCCGCAGCCACGGGTCCTGGCCGACGACGCGGCCAGGGCGGCCGTCTGCCACCCCGGTTCCAGCGGCCGTGGCCCGGTCGAGGAGCTGCCCCGCCTTCTCGAGGTGCTGTACCTCGGCGGCTCGCCCCTCCTGTCCCGGTCCGCCGCCGAGGCCATGACCGCCCGCCACCGCAGCGGCGTCCGGGACCGCACCTTCGGCGCCGTCCTCGACTGGGGCCTCGGCCTCATCGTCGACGCCAAGGTGCACGGCCACGAGGTGGTGCCCTACGGCTTCGGCGCCGCGGCCTCGCCTCGAACCTTCGGCCACGGCGGCAGCCAGTCGGCCGGCCTGCTCTGCGACCCCGAGGTCGGACTGGTCGCCGCCCTGGCCTGCACCGGCATGTGCGGCGAGGCCGCCCACACCCAACGTGCCCACGAGGTGTTCACCGCCCTCTACGAGGACCTGGCGCTCCTGTAGCGGCCGATCTGCGTACGTCAGACGGGCACGGGGAGCGCCGCCTCGATGGCCTCGACCAGGGCCGGGTCCTCGGGCTGGACCTGAGGCGAGAAGCGGGTGACCGAGGTGCCGCCCGGCGCCACCAGCCACTTCTCGAAGTTCCAACGCACGTCGCCGGTGTGTCCGTCGTGGGCGTCGGGCACCTCGGTGAGCTCGGCGAAGAGCGGGTGGCGGTCGTCGCCGTTGACGTCGATCTTGCCGAGCATCGGGAAGTCGACGCCGTAGGTCGAGGAGCAGAACTCGGCGATCTCATCCTCGCTGCCCGGCTCCTGGCCCAGGAACTGGTCGCACGGGAAGCCGAGGACGACCAGGCCGCGGTCCCGGTACGTGCGGTAGAGGCGCACGAGGCCGGCGTACTGCGGCGTGAGCCCGCAGCGGGAGGCCACGTTGACGATCAGGGAGGCCTTCCCCTCGTGCTCGTAGAGGTCGGCAGGGCCGCCGCCGAGGGCGGTGACCGGGGCGTCGTAGAGGCTCACCGGGCCAAGCCAACCACGGCCCCGTTGCTACGACTCCTGGCCGCCGGCGGCTTTTGTCGTTAGTGTCCGCGACGACGTGAAGCGGGCTCCCAGCCCGCACGGGGAGGCGTAGTCATGAGCAGGCGCATCGTGGCCATGGGAGCGGCGGCGGTCGGCATCGGGACGGTGCTCGTCGCCGGGACGGCGGACGCCGCCAACGGGGGTCGGCCGTTCAACGTCGACGTCAGCGGAGCCAACGAGTTCAACGCCGCCGGAGCACCGAGCAACGCACACGGGGACGCCGACCGGGGGACGATGAAGCTGACGTTGAACCCAGGCCAGGAGGAGGTGTGCTGGTCGGTGGGCGAGCTGACCCTCACCGCCGGCGAGGCCCGGCCCAGCGCGGGGCACATCCACGAGGCGCCGGCCGGAGTGGCCGGGCCGATCGTCGTCCAGCTCTTCGGGGGGGCGATGCCGGCGCCGACGTCGTACCCGACCGGCACCACGTGCGTGCAGGCTTCGCGAGCGCAGATCCTGGAGATCCTGCTCGACCCTTCGGCGTACTACGTGAACCTCCACAACGCCCAGCACCCCGGTGGCGTGGTGCGGGGCCAGCTCAGCCGTTAGCCCAGCGTTCACCCGCCAGTCGGGCCGGGTACGCTGCCGCCACCAGTCGGGAGCGGTCAAGCGAGGGGTTCGGGGATGGGTCGGGAGGAGGGCGCGGTCTCGGGGGTGCCCGCTGCCCCGTCAGGCGACCGCCCGGAGTCCTATGCGGTGGTGACCCTCGGGTGCCCGAAGAACCAGGTCGACTCGGACAAGCTCGAGGGGACGCTGCTCGACGCCGGGTACGCCCGGGCCTCGTCCCCGGGGCAGGCTGACCTGGTCGTCGTCAACACCTGCGCCTTCATCGAGTCGGCCAGGCAGGAGTCGGTCGACACCGTGCTCGAGCTGTCCGACGCCCGGCGGGCCGGTGCCCGGCTGGTCGTCACGGGCTGCATGGCCGAGCGGTACGGCGACGAGCTGGCTGCGGCCCTGCCCGAGGTGGACCAGGTCGCCGGCTTCGGCGTCCCCGTCACCCTGGGCAGCAAGCGGGGAGGCCGGCCGGCGCCCAGCCTCGATCTGCTGAACCTGCCCCGGCCGGCGCCGAGCGCGCCCTGGGCCTATGTGAAGGTGGCCGAGGGCTGCGACCGCTCGTGCGGCTTCTGCGCCATCCCCAGCTTCCGGGGCGCCCAGCGCTCCCGGACGCTCGGCGCCGTCCTGGCCGAGGTCGACGCCCTGGTCGACGGCGGCGTGCGCGAGGTCGTGCTGGTGGCCCAGGACCTGGCGGCCTACGGGCGCGACCGGGGCGGCCCGCTGACCGCCGACCAGCGCATCGTCCCGCTGGTCGAGGCGGTGGCCAGCCGGGTCCCGTGGACCCGCCTGCTCTACCTGTATCCATCTGACCTCTCCGATGGTCTGATCGACGTGATCGGGAGCGGGACGGGGGTGCCCTACTACGACCTGTCCCTGCAGCACGTGTCGAAGCCGCTGCTGCGGGCCATGCGCCGGTGGGGCGACGGCGACCGCTTCCTGGACAGGATCGTCGCCATCCGGGCCCGCTACCCCGACGCCGCCCTGCGCTCGAGCTTCATCGTGGGCTACCCAGGCGAGACCGAGGCCGACCACGACCTGCTGCTCACGTTCCTGGCCGAGGCCCGCCTCGACTGGGTGGGGCTGTTCGCCTTCTCCGAGGAGGAGGGCACCTTCGCCGCCGGGCTCGACGGGTCGGTGCCGCCCGAGCTGGCCGCCGAGCGGCTGGCCGAGGCCCGGACGCTGGTCGACGGCCAGACGGCGGTCCTGCGCCACCAGCGGGTGGGCGAGGTGGTCGAGGTGCTGGTCGACGCCCCCGGCTTGGCCCGCAGCTCCCGCGAGGCCCCCGAGATCGACGGCATCGTGCACGTTCCCGGGTCGCTCCCGGTCGGCGACTTCGCCAAGGTCGAGGTGGTCGGCGTCGAGGGGCCCGACCTGTTCGCGGTGGCGGCGTCGTGAGCGTCGTCTCCGGCTCGTCGGGCACCACCCGGGCCGCCTCGGGCTTCGGCCCCGGGGCGCTGCTCACCCCGGCCAACCTCCTGACCCTGGGCCGCATCGCCGCCACACCGGTCTTCCTCTGGCAGGTCACCGCCCACCCGACCGGCTGGATCACGTGGCTGGCCTGGTTCGCGCTGTGCGCCACCGACCTGGTCGACGGCAAGCTGGCCCGCCGCCACGGCGCCACCCGCTCCGGCGCCTTCCTCGACCCGCTGGCCGACAAGGTGCTCGTCCTCGGCGCCTTCGCCGTGCTCGTGGCCATCGACCGGGTGTGGTGGGTGCCCGCCGTCCTCATCGCCGCCCGCGAGGTGGGGATGAGCTGGTACCGCAGCTGGATCGGCCGTCGCGGGGTGTCGGTGCCGGCCAACAAGACGGCCAAGGTGAAGACCTGGGTGCAGTGCATCGCCGTGGGCCTGGCCTTCTTCCCGCCCACGGCCACCCACCCCCTGGCCTACGGGTCGGTCGTGTGGCTGGCGGTGGTGCTCACCTTGTTCACCGGCGCCATGTACGCCGTCGAGGGCCGCCGCCTGGTCGCCCTCACCCCGGCAGTCTGACGTAGGCCCCGCCACCCCCGGTCGAAGCCCGTTGGGCGGCAGGAGGTGCTGGGTAGGGTCGCCTCCCATGCGCTGTGAGGTCGTCGCCGTGGGGACCGAGCTGCTGCTCGGGCAGATCGTCGACACGAACTCGGCGTGGATCGGTGGGAAGCTGGCCGAGGCGGGGATCGACAGCCACTTCCAGGTGAAGGTGGGCGACAACCTGGAGCGGATCGTGCTGGCGCTCCGCACGGCGCTGGCCCGCAGCGACGCGGTGATCTGCTGCGGCGGCCTCGGTCCCACCCAGGACGACATCACCCGGGAGGCCATCGCCGAGGTCATGGGCGCCCCGCTCGAGCGCGACCCGGACATGGTGGCCGTCATCGAGGCCATGTTCGCCGGTCGCGGCCGGGCCTTCCCGCCGTCCAACGCCCGCCAGGCCGACCGGCCGGCCGGAGCGTCGTTCATCCACCAGACCAGGGGGACCGCTCCCGGCTTGATCTGCCCGGTGGGGGACAAGGTCCTGTACGCGGTGCCCGGCGTCCCCCACGAGATGGCCGACATGGTGGAGCGGGCCGTCGTCCCGGACCTGGTGGACCGGGCGGGGGAGCGGGCCACGATCCGCAGCCGCACCCTGCGCACCTGGGGCCTGGCCGAGTCGGCGCTGGCCGAGCAGCTGGCGCCCCGGCTCGAGGAGCTTGACCGACAGGAGGGGTCGGGGCCGACGATCGCCTTTCTGGCGTCCGGGATCGAGGGCATCAAGGTGCGGGTCACCGTGAAGGCGCCCTCCGAGGCCGAGGCGGTGGCCGCCCTGGACGCCGAGGAGCAGCGGCTGCGGGGGATGCTGGGGGAGATCGTCTTCGGCGTTGACGACGAGACGATGGAGCACGCGGTGGGCCATCTCCTCGGCCAGCGGCAGTGGACCCTCGCCACCGCCGAGTCGATGACCGGCGGGCTCGTGTCGTCCCGGATCGTCGACACGCCCCAGGCTTCGACCTGGTTCAAGGGCGGCGTCGTGAGCTACGCCAGCGAGGTGAAGTTCGGCGTCCTCGGCGTGCGCGAGGGGCCGGTTGTGGGCGAGGAGTGCGCCATCCAGATGGCCGAGGGCGTCCGGCGCCTGCTGGGCACCGACGTCGGCCTGTCCGTCACCGGCGTGGCCGGGCCGGATCGCCAGGAGGGCCAGCCCGTGGGCACGGCGTGGCTCGGGGTGGCCCTCCCCTCCGGCTCCGAGGCCGTCCACGTCCGCCTGCCCGGCGACCGGTTGCGCATCCGCCAGCTGGCCTCGATCTCCCTCCTCGACCTGCTGCGCCGGAACCTGCTGTCGATGGGCGCCTGAACGGCCTTCCCCCCGTTCGGGTCTGCCCAGTCCTGGCTTCCCTGGGGACCAGAAGTGGGCAGACTCGGTGGGGGTTTGGCCGTTGCTGGGCTCAGGCGCCGGGACCTCCCGCTGGCTGTCACACCCCTCGGTACCTTCGTCGCCAGCACCGCCGCGGCGACGCCTCGGGCCAGTCCCTCCGATCCACCACCTACGAACGTGCGTTCGCTATCGTGCGAACCACACCGGTGTGCTTCGCTGTCACACCGTCTCCGTAGGGTCCCGCCCCAACACGAGAAGCGAAGGGAACACCAGACACATGGCAACGAACGACCGGTTGAAGGCGCTCGACCTGGCGATGGCCGGCATTGAGAAGCAGTACGGCAAGGGCGCCGTCATGAAGATGGGCGACAAGACGTCGATGGACATCGAGGCCATCTCCACCGGCGCCCTCTCCCTCGACCTGGCCCTCGGCATCGGCGGGCTGCCCCGGGGCCGGGTCACCGAGATCTTCGGGCCCGAGTCGTCGGGCAAGTCCACGCTGGCCATGCACGTGGTGGCCGAGGCCCAGCGCAACGGCGGCATCTGCGCCTATGTCGACGCCGAGCACGCCATGGACCCCATCTACGCCAGGGCCATCGGGGTCAACGTCGACGAGCTGCTCATCAGCCAGCCCGACACCGGCGAGCAGGCGCTCGAGATCACCGACATGCTGATCCGCTCGGGCGCCATCGACGTCATCGTCATCGACTCGGTGGCCGCCCTCACCCCCCGGGCCGAGATCGAGGGCGAGATGGGTGACACCCACGTCGGTCTCCAGGCCCGCCTCATGAGCCAGGCGCTCCGCAAGCTCACCGGCACGCTCAACAAGTCGAACACCATCTGCATCTTCATCAACCAGCTGCGGGAGAAGATCGGGGTGATGTTCGGCTCGCCCGAGACCACTCCGGGCGGCCGGGCGCTGAAGTTCTACTCGTCGGTGCGACTCGACATCCGCCGCATCGAATCCCTGAAGGACGGGGCCGAGATCGTCGGCAACCGCACCCGGGTCAAGGTCGTCAAGAACAAGTGCAGCTCGCCGTTCAAGCAGGCCGAGTTCGACATCATGTACGGCAAGGGCATCAGCCGCGAAGGGTCGCTGATCGACATCGGCGTCGACCTCGGCATCGTCAAGAAGTCGGGGGCCTGGTACACCTACGAAGGCGAGCAGCTGGGCCAGGGTCGCGAGAACGCCAAGGGCTTCCTGATCGACAACGTCGAGCTCATGGTCGAGATCGACGACCGCATCCGCCGCACGGTCGGCATCGGCGTCCCCGACGACCCGATCGGCGCCGACCCCAAGGACGACGAGCCGATCTCCATCGAGTAGCGGCCGGCCCTCGCCGACCGGTCACCACCAGGCCGTGGCAGGCGTTCTTCGGTACCCAGCGCGTGGCCGGCTCCATCCGACCGGGGTGGGTACCGTTCGACGATGTTCTGGGCGCTGCTGTACGACCTGGCCGACGACTACCTCGAGCGACGGGCACCGCTGCGCGAAGCGCACCTCGCGCTGGCTCGCGCCGCGCACGAGCGGGGCGAGCTGCTGCTGGCGGGCGCCCTCGACGATCCGCCCGACCATGCCATCCTGGTCTTCCAGGCCGAGGAGGCCTCGGTCGTCGAGCGCTTCGTCGCAGCCGACCCCTACATCGAGCACGGCCTGATCCGGTCGTGGCGCATCCGCCCCTGGAACGTCGTCATCGGCGCCGACCTGGGCGCCGCCCCGTAGGCGAGCGGTACGTTCTGCCGACGGAAGGATCGGCCATGGACCACACCCACCTGGAGCGGGCTCTCGACGGACTGGCCCGTCGATGGTCGGCGATCCGGCCCCCGCAGTGGGAGGCCCCGACACCCTGCGATGCCTGGGACGTGCGCATGCTGCTCAACCACGTCGTGGCCGACCTCCTGCGGATGCCCCTCCTGCTCTCGGGTCAGACGCCCGCCGAGGTCGGTGACCGCTTCGTCGGCGACGTCCTCGGTCCGGGCCCGAAGGAGGCGGCGTCCGTCGCCACCCGCGCCGCCGTCCACGCCGCGTCGCAGGACGGGGTGACCGAGCGCACCGTCCACCTGTCCTTCGGTGACCTCCTGGGCTCCGACTACCTGAGCCTGGTCACCTCCGACGTGGTCATCCACACCTGGGACCTGGCCCGGGCCGTCGGCGCCGACGAGCGCCTCGACGATGAGCTCGTGGCCGAGGTCGACGCCTTCCTCGCCCCCCAGGTGGAGGCGTGGCGCTCGGCCGGGGCCTTCGGGCCCGCCGCCGTGGGACCGCCTGCCGCTGACCTCCAGACCCGCCTCCTGGCCCAGACCGGCCGCCGGCCCGGCTGAGGCAGCCGTGTCGGCTCGGTCGGCTCGGTCGGCTCGGTCAGCGGAGGGGCGGCTGTCCGGACCCGCCGCCGCCGACGGGCGGGTTCGCGGTCACGGCGGCGGGGACGGTCGTCGGTGTCGTTGTCGGGGAGCTGGTCGTCGGCGACGTCGTCGTCGGCGCCTGTGTGGTGGTGACCGGCGCGGTGGTGGTGACCGGCGCCCGGGTCGTCGCCGTGGTGACCGGGGCCACCGGCCGGCGGCTGGCGGCCGTCGTCGGTGCCACCGGCGGCCGGGTCGTGGTGGAGTCCTCCGGGGGCGCCGGCACCGTGGTGGGGGCGGCCGCCGCCACCGGCTCGGCCGTGGTCGGGGGAGTGACGGGCTTGGATCCGCCGCCGCCGCGTGTGGCCATGCCGGCGACCAGGGCAACGAGCAGGAGGCCGGCGGCCGCCGCGCCCACTGCGGCGTGGCTGTGACGGCGCCGGCGGTCGGCCAGGCGGGCGTCGGCGGAGAGAGCTCCGACGGGCAACGGCGAGGTCGACGCGACGACGTCCCCCGCTCCCGGGTCGACGAGGGTCTGGTCGGCGGCCGCGATCCCGGAGAGGGCGACGGTGGGGGCCACTGTCTCGGTCCCGGCCACCGGTGCCGCGCCTGCGCCGGTCGCGACTGCTCCCGCCGCCGCGACCCCGACCGCACCGGTCCTGCCGGTCCGTTCCCCCTCGGCCGCATCCGGGCGCCAGGCCCGCAGCGCCTCGGCCATCTCGGCGGCCGAGCTCCACCGGTCCGCCGGGTCGCGGGCCAGGGCCCGGTCGACGACCTCGGCAAAGGCGGGGTCCAGGTCCGGCTGCAGCTCGAGCAGGCTCGGGGCGCCGCCCATGTGGATGGCGAGGGCGATGGCCAGGGAGGTGTCGCCCTCGTAGGGCTTGCGGCCGGCGACCGCCTCGTACAGCACGACGCCCACGCCGTAGAGGTCCGAGGCCGGTCCGGCCGGTTCGCCGGCCACCCGTTCGGGGGCCAGGTAGGCGGCGGTGCCGACCAGGCCGCCCGAGTCGGTGAGGCTGCGGTCGTCGGCGCTCTTGGCGATGCCGAAGTCGCTCACCTTCACCGGGCCGTCGAGCGCGGAGCTGAGGAGGATGTTGCCCGGCTTCACGTCGCGGTGGACGATGCCCAGGCGGTGAGCGGCGTCCAGCGCCCCGAGCACGTCGAGGCCCACCCGGCGGACGCGCCGAGGGGCGAGGGTGCCCCAGGCCAGCTCGTCGACCAGCGTGCTGCCCGGCAGGCACTCCATCACCAGGTAGGGGATGCTGCCCTGCTCCCCCGAGTCGTAGACCCGGACGACGTTGGGGTGGCTGATGCGGGCGGCGGCCCTGGCCTCCTGGCCGAACCTCTGGCGGACCTCGGGGTACCGGGCCAGCTCCGGTCGCAGCGACTTGATGGCCACCGGGCGGGCCAGGCGGGTGTCCTCGGCCAGGTTCACCTGGCCCATGGCGCCGTGCCCGACAGCCGGTCCGAGGAGGTAGCGATCGGCCAGCACCTGGCCCTCCGCCAGCTCCTCCATCCCCCCTTCCTACCCCGTCGGCCGGCACGCACCACACGATGGGCGCGGAGCCGCCGGTAGCCTCGTCGGGCCGTGACCGTGCCCGCCCCCGAGCCTCGCACCTTCCACGTGCGCACCTTCGGCTGCCAGATGAACGAGCACGACACCGAGCGCATCCGGGGCCTGCTCGAGGGCCAGGGCCTCGAGGCGGTGGGCTCGGTGGGCGAGGCCGACGTCGTCGTGCTCACCACCTGCACCATCCGGGAGAACGCCGACAACAAGCTGTACGGCACGCTCGGGCACCTCAAGTCGCTGAAGGAGCGGCGGCCCGGCATGCAGATCGCCGTGGGCGGGTGCACGGCCCAGCGCGACGGGCAGGCCATCCTCGACCGGGCGCCCTTCGTCGACGCCGTGTTCGGCACCCACAACGTCGGCGCCGTGGGCCAGCTGCTCGCCGAGGCCAGGGCGTCCGGTCGGTCGCAGGTCGAGGTGCTCGACGGGCCCGACCCCGAGGGCGGGGCGTGGGAGCTGCCAGCCAGCCGCGAGGTGCCGTGGTCGGCGTGGGTCAGCATCCAGACCGGGTGCAACAACAGCTGCGCCTTCTGCATCGTGCCCGCTGTGCGCGGCCCCGAGGTGAGCCGGCCCCTCGACGATCTGGAGGCGGAGGTCACCCGGCTCGCCGCCGACGGCGTCACCGAGGTCACCCTGCTCGGCCAGAACGTCAACTCCTACGGGCGGGACCTCACCCACCGCCGGCCCCTCTTCGCCGAGCTGCTGCGACGGGTCGGCGCCGTCGACGGCATCCGCCGGGTCCGCTACACCAGCCCGCACCCGAAGGACCTGCGACCCGAGACCATCGCGGCCATGGCCGAGGTGCCCGCCGTGTGCGAGCACCTCCACTACCCGCTGCAGTCAGGCAGCGACCGGGTGCTCGCCGCCATGCACCGCGGCTACACCGTCGAGCGCTACCTGCGGCAGCTGGCCCAGGCCCGGGCGGCCATCGCCGACCTCGCCGTGACCACCGACATCATCGTGGGGTTCCCGGGCGAGACCGACCAGGATGCCGAGAGCACCCTCGAGGTGGCGGCGGCGGCCGAGTTCGACAGCGCCTTCACCTTCCTGTTCAGCCCCCGTCCCGGCACCGAGGCGGCGGCGATGGCCGACCGGTTCGTGGCCGCCGACGTGGTGGCCGCCCGCTTCGAGCGCCTTCGCCACGTCATCGACCGCGCCGCCCTCCGCCGCAACGAGGCCCGGGTCGGGCGCACCGAGGACGTCGTCGTCGAAGGCCCGTCCAAGAAAGACGCCGCCGTCCTCACCGGCCGCACCCGCCAGGGCAAGCTCGTCCACTTCGCCGCTCCCGACCCGGTGAAGCCGGGCAGCTACGCCCTGGTCGAGGTCACCGGCGCTGCCCCCACCTGGCTGCGCGGCCGCCTGCTCGAGGTCACCGCAGGCCCCCGTCACAAGACGAGGCTTGCGGTGTTGCCCGCCGCGGCATCGGCCGCCCCCTGAGCCACCTGGCTTCTCCTGCGGAGCGCTCTGGAGTGATCGTCTGGTGGCAGACCGACGACTTCCGGCGATCGGCCTGCTTGCCGCCGTCGCCTTGGTACGGGCAAGCGCCGACAGGCATGGCAGGTCGGTGCCGAGCGTGACCGTCGCCGCCTGGGCGGGTGTGGGCGGGCAGACTCGGTCGACGTGGAGCTGCTGATCGCCCGGAACCCTGACCCGGACAGCACGTTGCCGTACCTGCTGCGGGTTCCGATCGGTGATGGTCTGGTGTTCCGGACCAAGGACACCTGGCCGCGGACCACGGCGTTGTACTGCCACCCGGTGCCGGTCGCTGAGTGGCCGACGGTCCCCGACGTCGTCGAGCGGGTGCCGCTGCGGTCCTGCGCCCGTCGCGGGGCGTCGATCGACGTGATCGCTGACCGGGGCCGGGAGCAGCGCTCACAGATCGTGTTCACCAACGCCCGCGGTCGGGAGATGGTGTTCTGGCAGTCGCCCCGCACCCGCAAGCAGGCTCGCCCTGACGTGCGGCTGCCGACGGCGCGGGCTGCCGGCATCGCCGAGCTGGAGATCGTGGTCGACGCCCACGAGCAGTACCCGTACCGCTTCGCCGCCCAGAAGGTCCGGACGGTGCACCGCGGGCTGCGGTGCGGGGACTACGCCATCACCGTCGACGGGAAGCCGATCGCCGCGGTCGAGCGCAAGTCCCTGGTCGATCTGGTCGCCAGCCTGATCAGCGGCCGGCTGCGGTTCGCGCTCGGCGAGCTGGCCGCCCTGCCCCGCGCCGCGGTCGTGGTCGAGGACCGCTACTCGCAGGTGTTCGCTCTTGACCGTGTCAGGCCGGCACTGGTGGCCGACGGTCTCGCTGAGCTGCAGATCCGCTGGGAGACGATCCCGATCGTGTTCTGCGAGAACCGAAAGATGGCCGAGGAGTGGACCTACCGCTACCTGGCCGCCGCCCACGCATGGGCGGAGAACGAGCTGCCCGCCTTGAGCCGGATCGGGGCCGGCGAACACGGCGCCGCTGGCGCTCCGTCACAGCCCGCACCCTCGACGGCCGAGGTCCGGGCCTGGGCCCGGGCCAACGGGCTGACCGTTCCCGACCGCGGCCGACTCCGCCCCGAGATCCACCAAGCCTGGAGAGACATCCACCGATGAGGCCCTCCGTCCCGGGAACCACTCGCCGGTCGGGTGACGTCGGAAGTGATGATGACCTGGAACCGCCGCGCCGCCGCGCTGTTCGTCACCGTTGCGCTTGTCGCGGCATGCGATGCCGACACGTCGAGCGCGCCGCCGGAGCCGGTTGCGACCTCGATGGTCCAGGCCCCGCCGCCGCTTGGCGTCGGGGCCGAGGTTGGCCGCGGCTACCCGTACACGCTGTGGACACACTGTGGGATTGAGCACGCCCGGATCGACGGGACTGTGTGGGTCGCGGATCCGCCGCTCGGGAACGGCGCCAACCCGCCCCGCGAGTGGGAGAACCCCCGGGCCGAGGGCACGCTCGTCCTCCAGACTGGCGACACCGCCACCTTCACCAGCGCCGCCGGCCAGCTCGCCTACTTTCGTCGCGCCGGGCCAGGCGACCCCGCTCCCGAGGCATGCACGGAATGACGCCCTCGGCCGCCTCACCGGCCACGCCCGACCCAACCTCGCCTGGGAACAAGGCCGCCACCGGCCCACCACGCCGACTGGCCGGCGAGCTGACCGTGCGTGGGCCGGGCCCATGGGGTTGCTGGTCTTGGTCAGGCCGGTCGGAGGGTCTGGGCGATCGTCTGGGCCACCATGCCGGGGTCGTACGTGGATGGTCCCGCTGTCCTCTTGAGGAAGTCGCTCAAGGCCAGAGGCCAGAGGATGGCGACACCACGGATGAGGAAGGGCTTGGGCCGGAATCCTGCCCAGGTGCATCCAGCGAAGCAGAGGACGGGCACCACCGGGATTCCGGCATGTTCGCCGCCCAGCGCCTTGCGGACGTTGTCGACCTGGCTGACCATGGCCTCGGCGAGCTTGGGCTGGTCCCGGTTGTGCACGTAGAGCCGGAAGTCCTCGCGGAGCCAGCCACCGGCGTTGCGCGCCTCGATCGCCCCCGTGTACTTCTTGGCGTCGATGACGTAGACGCCGGTGGAAGTGACAGCGATGTGGTCGATGTTCGCCTTCGAGCCGGGAATGCGACGGTCATGCAGGGCATGGACGGTGTTGCACGAGTCGAGGACCTGGGCCACCCGCACCTCACCAGACGCTCCCGTCGCCCAGGCCTTCGTCGCCTGGGATTCCGGCGTCACTACCGGTTTGGCTGTGACTGCCGCCGCGAGCCGCCCCAGGACAGGCCGCTCGGCTTTGACTCGGTTGCGCCACTCGGTGTCATCGGCCACGGCTTTGTTCTTCCGGGCCGCTTCGCGTGCGGAGCGGCGGTCGTACTCCCGTTGGGCGGAGGCACCGGCATCACCGCTCACCCTCAGCGGCGCATTCACGACTGGCGGCAGCTTGACCGGAGGACTGACAGCAACGCCATCGTGGCAGTCGGTGCACGTCACAACACGTGTCTCTGGGTCCCACCACTGCGTGGACCCCGCTGGCAGGTCGATGCCGCACGGTTGACAGTGATCCGGTCGCCGGAGCCGGAGCCTCTTGTGAGCCACGGTCCCATCCTGTCGCGGGTGGTCCGCCAGGGCAGGCCCGTGAGCCAGCGGAGGCCACGGCCCCCGGTCCGGATCGGTCACGACACGGTGGCGGCCATGTCGGCGCAGGCGTTGCCGCCGAGGACCATGGCACCGCCCCGAAGAGTACAGCTCGGCTTGACACCCCCGGGTGTGCAGGCGGCGGCCAGCCGATCGAGAGCCTGGTGCAGCTGCTCTCGGCTTCAGCCGTTGCCGGGGGAGTCGGACCTGGCGTCGATCCAGCGGCGATGACAACCTTTCACCCGGCCCCTGCGTTGTCTGGGCTGGGAGGCCAGTTGGATGACTTCGAGCATGCGTTCCCATCCCTGTACGGGCGCGCCTACGGCGTGGCCTTCGTCATCGTGGGCAGCAGGGCCGAGGCCGAGGACGTTGCCGCTGAGGTTGCGGCTCGGGCCTTC
The DNA here is from genome assembly GCA_046590775.1 of Acidimicrobiales bacterium. Lineage (GTDB taxonomy): Bacteria > Actinomycetota > Acidimicrobiia > Acidimicrobiales > JAUJNH01 > JAUJNH01. The sequence continues at coordinate 21 of JBKJUI010000121.1, read as the reverse complement.
GCCCGTTGGGCAGCGATCGGG